>JAEEZP010000284.1 GCA_016291915.1 Prevotella sp.
TCCTCTTACAATGGTATGCCGCTAACGGACGGTCTCTGCCTTGGCGACAGACCAGAGACCCCTATGCGATATGGCTGTCGGAGGTGATTCTTCAACAGACACGTATTGAGCAGGGACGCCCTTATTGGGACCGGTTCATGTCGCGATGGCCCACGGTCAATGATCTGGCTGCTGCTACGGAGGATGAGGTATTGAGAGAGTGGCAGGGACTGGGTTATTACAGTCGTGCAAGAAATCTTCACCATGCAGCTCAACAAATAGCAGAAAAAGGTGCTTTCCCCCGGACCCTGAAGGAAATCAAAATGCTGAAAGGTGTGGGTGATTATACCGCCGCTGCCATTGCCAGTATGGCTTTTGATATTCCTGCAGCTGTCGTCGATGGCAATGTCTATCGTGTTTTGTCTCGTTATTTCGATATCGATACTCCGATTAATACTACAGAGGGAAAACAGGTGTTTTCTGCTTTGGCAACATCATTGTTGCCTGTCAATGAGGCTGCTGCTTTTAATCAGGCAATTATGGACTTCGGGGCGATACAGTGTACTCCTTCTTCTCCGAAATGCTTACTCTGTCCTTTGATGGATTCTTGTGCAGCTTTGCGTAATGGAACGGTGGAACGGCGACCGGTTAAGCTTAAGACACTGAAGATCAAGGAGCGTCACCTTACCTATTTATATATACGTTGCAAAGGCGATATTGCTATTCATCGCAGAGGTGCAGGTGACATCTGGCATGGTCTGTGGGAACCAGTGCTCCTATATGATGATCAAGGTGACAGTATAGATAAAACCGTTGCTGAACAGTTATTACAAGGTAGTCGTCTTATTAAGAAAGGTGTAAAACATGTATTGACCCATCGGGTGATTATCGCTGATTTCTATCTCCTTGAAACAGAGAGGAAGCCGGTCTTACCTGAGGATTATCGTTGGGTGAAGGAAGAAACGTTTGACGATTATGCCAAACCGCGATTGATAGAATTGCTATTGAAAACGTTGAATTCTTAATTTATCATTTGGGGTTCTGAAATGATCCGTTTTCAGAAAGATTCATCATTGTTTTCATTAGGTAACGGAAAATAGCTTATATGTGAAAATTTCTCTAAAGTAGGTGGCTTTCTTAGATTTTATTTATATCTTTGTAGTGTTATTGATGACTTTTTTTAGTTGCTGAACATTTAGTAATACAAGATATGAACCGAACCGTTTTTTTATCCATTATCGCCCTTATCCTACTGTTTATCTTTGTCGCATTTGTTGGTGGGGTAGGCCTTGGTCCCTTACTTTTTCTATTGTTAGTGTTGGTGATCCTTCTCTACAAGTTCGTGTTTAAGAAAGAATCATCTGGCGAGGTGGCCGAAGTGATGTTAAATAACTATACATTGGAGACTGTCATACGTGATTATGGCAATCCTGACGACACCGTAGTGCTTGATGCCTCCCGTGTCAATGAGTTATCGTCGTTGATCCTTTTCTATACCGCCAAGGATATGGCATTTGTCGCCGGCCAACCTGTTAAGATTAGTGAGATTACCGGTGTGGCTCCAAAAAATTTCGCCTCCCCATACACCGTCGATGAGTGGGGTGTGGTAATCAATACCACGAATAAACAGTATCCCACTTTCCGTCTTCGCGTCGGCTATGACGGTGGACTCGCCTCGGAGATTGCTGAACAGATATACGGGAATTTAGTTTAGGGTATAAAAAAGATAGGAATAATATAGGAGTGGAAACCGCGTTGCGGTTATTTTTTATTATTCTTTGTCAATCAGTGATGGTGATCTGTGGATTGATGGCTTTCAGTTGTCCAATGAATTCTTTTTGCCGCTGAGGGGAAATGATAATCTCGTCGTATTTGTTGTAGCAGATGCGCAGACGGTCAAATGAGGCAGCGGGAGCACTTAGAATGGTGTGGGTGAATTCGATGCTCTTAATGCGGTTGATGTTGATGACTTCCTTGAAGAACCATGCCTGGTGAACGATGAGTTGGTCATCGGTCACTTCGTACTTGAAGCTTGTGAAGAGTGCGAGAAAGAAAAGGAAAAACGGCAGACATACGAAAAAAGGATGCCATTCGCTAGCACGAAGACAGAAGATCACTGGTACAACGATCATCAAGAAGGCGACGATGCTCAGTAATAAAGGGGATTGCTTGGTGGGGTAAATAGTTTTCATATATGAGGGGAAAGAAACCCGCCTCTCTTACCCTGAGGGGAGGAGAGGCGGAAATGTTATTAGTCTGCGATGTTACTCTGCAGCCTTGAAGTTCTCGAGATCTTCCACTTGGAAGTTCTTGATGTATGCAGCCTTGCCGATAACATCCTCCTCAGTCATGCGTACATATACCTGAGCTGACTTAGCGAAAAGTTCCGGTGCACGGGTGGCATCATCAAGGATCAACAAGCTCATCACCAGTTCAGCTGTCATATCATACAGACGACGGGCAAGGAAATCCTGAGCGGCTTGATTACCTAATGCCTTGACATTAGCGATAGCCTCCTCGTAAACAGGAATCAGAGCGTCAACACGTGTCTTCAGCGGTTGCAAAGCCTCGCTAACCTCTGCCATTGCCATCTCCTTGATGTTGTTGAGCATCGTACCATTGGTGATATAACGGATGGCAGCCACTACCTGCAACTGTGTCGTTCCCTCATAGATAGAGAAGATACGTGCGTCGCGGAACAGGCGCTGAGACTTATATTCCATGATAAAGCCGGAACCACCGTGGATGCTGATGGCATCATAAGCATTCTGGTTGGCATACTCAGAGTTCATACCTTTTGCCAGAGGAGTGAAAGCATCTGCCAGACGCTGGAACTTCTTCAGTTCCTGCTTCTCCTCGGGAGTAAGCTTGCGGTCACGCTCAATATCTTCCAATGCCTTGTAGATATCCACATAGCGGGCTGTCTGATAAAGGAGTGAACGACCGGCATCGAGCTTAGCCTTCATACGAGAAAGCATGTCATAGACAGCGGGGAAGTTGATGATCTTCTCACCAAACTGTGCACGGTCCTTGGCATAAGCAAGTCCTTCGTTGTAAGCTTCCTGCTCAACACCCACGCTCTGTGCGGCGATACCCAGACGGGCACCGTTCATCAGTGACATCACATACTTGATGAGTCCTAAACGAGTGCTACCGCAAAGTTCTGCCTTGGCATTCTTGTAAGTAAGCTCACAGGTAGGTGATCCGTGGATACCAAGTTTATGCTCGATATGACGAACGTTGACACCGCCCTGACGCTTATCATAGATGAACATAGAAAGTCCGCGACCATCTTTCGTACCTTCCTCACTACGGGCGAGGACGAGGTGAATGTCAGAGTCACCGTTGGTGATGAAACGTTTCACACCATTCAACAGCCAGCATCCTTCTTTCTCATCGTAGGTAGCTTTCAGCATCACACGCTGCAGGTCAGAACCGGCATCAGGCTCGGTCAAGTCCATAGACATTGTCTCACCGGCACATACGCGGGGAATATACTTCTGGCGTTGTTCCTCTGAACCGAACTCATACAGGGTGTCGATACATGACTGCAGACTCCAGATATTCTGGTAGCCGGCATCAGCGGCGGAGATAACCTCACTGAGCATGGAGAATACAACGTTAGGAAGATTCAGACCGCCGTAACGACGGGGCATGGAAACACCATGTAAGCCGGCCTTGCGAGTGGCGTCGAGATTCTCAAATGTCTTTGATGCATAGATCATACGACCGTTCTCGAGGTGTGGACCCTCAAGGTCAACAGCCTCACTGTTCGGCTCGATGATATTTGCTGCCACATCACCGGTGATATCAAGAATCTGCTTGTAGTTCTCGATAGCATCGTTAAAGTCAACAGGAGCATCCTCAAATTTCTCTTTGTCTTCGTAGCCCTTCTCTTTCAGTTCTACGATGCGCTCCATCAAAGGATGATTTAGGTGGAACGCAATTTCCGGGTGGTCACTATAATAGTTTGCCATAATTATTCATTGTTTTCTTTTTGGGGAAGTCCGAATACCCAAAGGAAGATAAGTGTGCCGATAACTGGGAAAACAGCATCTATCACTTTTCTTATTACAACATTGATGCTGATAATATGATATGCAAGGAGTATGTTCCACGCAAAAATAGCTGCAATCCAGCATACGATGGCCACAATCTTCTTCGTCTTGGTACTCATATTCTACTTCTCTTGATTCTTCTCTTGATTCTTCTTATATATTCTTCCTCCTACTCTTGCGCCGAATGCGACACCGCAGGCATAAGCACAGAAGTTAAATATAGCTGCGAGTTCAAAATTTTCTTTTGTATTAAAGTAATAGGCAACGCCGAGCCATGCGAGGGCACAGATAATGAGGAAAATATCTAAGACTTTCATATTTACTTAGAATTTTGTTTGTAGTACTTAATCAATTTCGGTACAACCTCCTCAACGGTTCCTACAATCACATAGTCGGCAATGCGGTTGATGGGAGCATCAGGATCGCTGTTGATAGAGATGATAATGCTCGAATCCTGCATACCGGCGATATGCTGGATCTGCCCGGAGATACCGCAGGCAATATATACCTTCGGATGAACGGTAACACCTGTCTGACCAATCTGACGGTCATGATCGAGCCAACCGGCATCCACAGCGGCGCGTGAACCACCTACCTCACCATGTAATACCTTAGCGAGCTGGAACAACTGATCAAAACCTTCCTTTGAACCGACACCGTAGCCACCGGCAACGATGATAGGAGCACCCTTCAGATTATGCTTGGCAGCCTCCACATGATGGTCGAGCACCTTCACGACATAAGCCTCAGGAGAGACATATTTAGATACCTCAGGATAAACCACTTCCTTACGGCAGTCACCCTCATACAATGCTTTCTGCATCACACCACTACGTACGGTGGCCATCTGTGGACGATGCTCCGGATTCACAATCGTAGCCACGATGTTTCCACCGAAAGCAGGACGGATCTGATAAAGCAGGTTCTCATACACCTTGTTATTCTTCTTATCCTCGTAAGAACCGATCTCCAACTCCGTACAGTCGGCTGTCAAACCACTGGTAAGTGAAGAACTTACACGAGGACCGAGGTCACGACCGATCACGGTAGCACCCATCAGACAGATCTGCGGGTCTTCTTCCTTGAAGAGATTCACCATGATGTCAGTATGGGGAGCACTGGTGTATGGGAAGAGTCCCTCACCGTCGAAAACGAACAATTTATCCACTCCGTAGGGAAGGATCTGATCTTCCACCTTACCCTTGATGCCAGTGCCGGCAACAACAGCGTGGAGCTCCACATTCAATTGATTGGCCAACTTGCGGCCTTTGGTAAGCAACTCCTGAGATACTTCCTGTACCTGAGTGCCTTCTATCTCGCAATAAACAAATACATTCTGCATAGTTAGCCAATAATTTTTTCTTCCAACAATTCTTTGATCATTCCCTCAATATCGGCATCCGAACCGGTAAGCGTCTTGCTCTCCTTAGCTTGGAAGACGATGTTCTTAACAGCCTTCACCTTGGTGGGAGAACCGGACAGACCGCACTGAGAAGCATCACCATCCACATCGGCAACACTCCATTGATTCAGTGTCAGGTATGGACGCTCTTCATAAAGATAATCATAGGCGGTGCCTTCCTGAGGACGCTCCATCGGACAGGTGGCACGCTTGTATTTCATAACGAGCTTGGCATTGCAGGGACGACAGGGTGCAGCACTGCCATTCACGGTGATCACTACGGGTAGGGGAGCCTCGACAGTCTCTACACCACCGTCGATCATTCTGCGAATCGTTGCCTTACCGTCTTTGATGGAGAGAATCTCCTCTGCATAGGTAACCTGATTCAAACCTAACTTCTGGGCAACCTGAGGACCCACCTGAGCGGTATCACCATCGATAGCCTGACGACCACCGATCACCACGTCAACATCACCGATCTTCTGAATGGCTGTTGCCAGCGCATAAGAGGTGGCCAACGTGTCAGCACCGGCGAACAGACGGTCGGTAAGCAACCATCCTGTGTCTGCGCCACGATAAAGACCCTGACGGATAATCTCACCGGCACGCGGAGGACCCATCGTCAATACGCCGACAGTACTGCCAGGATTCTGTTCTTTCAGGCGGAGTGCCTGCTCCAATGCATTTAAATCTTCTGGATTGAAAATGGCAGGTAAGGCAGCGCGGTTGACGGTTCCTTCTTCGGTCATCGCATCCTTGCCCACATTTCTTGTGTCTGGTACTTGCTTGGCAAGTACTACAATTTTTAACTTCATATGATATAAATTATATTATAATCTGTTTTAAAAAGACGAAAAAACCTACGTCTTTCAATAATGTCGGCAAAGGTACAAACTTTATCCCACGTGCACAAATAAATGTTCTAAAAAATGCACAAAGCTGCATTATATGTGCACAATAATTACAAAATGTGCAACATGTCCAACTGTTTATCATCGTATTGAGAATGACTTTTATTAGCTGAAAGTCCCAGGTTTTATCCTACATCATCAAGCACTTTATACACACTGGCCGACTAATTGGTACCCGATTAGTCGAGTATTGGTACTTAAAAGTCCACTAATTGGTACCCGATTAGTCGAGTATTAGTACTTAAAAGTCCACTAATTAGTACCCGATTAGTCGAGTATTAGTGATGAATACTCAAATACTTTGTTATCACATGTTATGATTTTCTGTATCAGGGGATGTTGTTGCAAATCATAAAGAATTGTTGGGGAGTGATATTTTTTGATGACCTTAGGGATGAATCTCATTTTTTTTATGTACTTTTGCAATTCAGATATGATTGATAAGGCTACCATCAACCGGATTATGGATGCCGCGGATATTGTGGATGTGGTATCAGAGTTTGTGACACTTCGAAAGAGTGGGGCGAACTACAAAGGACTGTGCCCATTCCACAATGAGCGCACACCATCATTCTATGTCACCCCCGCAAGGAATATCTGTCATTGTTTCGGTTGTGGAAAAGGCGGTAACCCCGTGGGCTTCATCATGGAGCATGAGCAGATGACCTACCCGGAAGCCCTTCGCTGGTTGGCCAACCGTTATCATATTGAGATAAGAGAAGGTGAGCAGACAGAGCAGGAGCGTGAGGCAGAGAACGACCGTGAGAGTATGTACATCGTCAATGAGCGTGTTGCCAAATATTTCGAGGATATCCTCCATAATCATGTTGACGGACTGGCTATCGGCATGCAGTATCTGCGAAGCAGAGGGTTCCGTGATGATACCATCAAGAAATTCCGGTTAGGTTATGACCTCTCTCAGGGTGAGACACTTCCAAATCTCTTGCTCAAAGAAGGATACAAGGAGAAATACCTGTTGACGGATGAGAATACAGGAGTGGGCACCGGTATCTGTTATAAACGGGAGCGTGACGGTCAACTGATCGACCGTTTTGCCGGCAGGGTGGTCTTTCCCTGGATAGGACTGAATGGTAAGGTGGTGGGATTCAATGCCCGAAAACTTGACCAGGCGACGAAGGGTGTACAACAGAAATATGTCAACTCCCCTGCATCCACCCTTTATCATAAGGACAGGGAGTTATACGGTATCTATCAGGCAAAGAAAGCGATCTATAAGGAAGGATGTGTCTTCATCGTGGAGGGGCAGACGGATGTGATTGCCATGCACCAGTGTGGTATCGAGAATGTGGTGGCTGGTTCGGGAACCGCTTTCAGTGTTCATCAGACACGTACACTTCGTCGTTTTACGAATAATATCATCCTTATCTATGATAATGATGATGCCGGTAAGCATGCAGCTATGGAACGTATCGACATGATGCTCCCGGAGGGTATCAACCTCAAACTGCTGTTCCTTCCCGAAGGTGAGGACCCCGACAGTTTTGCCCGTAAGCATACGGCAGCCGATTTCAAGCAATATATCGAGGAGCACCAGACCGACTGTATCCATTTCAAGTGCGACTTCCTGTTAAAGGGCGTTACCGACCCTATCAAAAGGTCGGAAGCCATCAACTCTATCATCAAGAGTCTGTCGCTGATACCCGATCAGATCGTACGTGCTACCTACGTCACTGACTGTGCCTACCGACTGGGACTGAATGAGGCAACGCTCATCTCAACGATGAATAAGATGATCCGCCAGAACAGGGACAGTAATCAGAACCGCAACCAACCATCTGCAGCCGCTCAGCAGACACAGGTTTCTGCTGCAGTCCAGCGCATACCGGTACAGCAACCGCCACTCACCATGGCTACCGTCAACCAGCAGGGTGACCAAATAGAGACGATGATTATCCAAATGATTATCCGTCATGGTGAGGAGATCATCTTTGAAAACGTGGAGACAGATGATGGCGGACAAATCGATATGAATGCGGCAGAGTATGTGGATTATGATCTGGGTTCTGATAACCTCTCTTTTCATAACCCACTTTACAACCGTGTTCTCAGGGAAGCCGTGGAACATTCCCGTGACGAAGGCTTTAAGGCTGCTGATTACTTCACACGTCATCCTGATGTGGAGATCAGTATGCTGGCAGCCCAACTCACGACCGACAGGGTGCAGATCAGCAAGAGCCTGCAAAAGACGCCAGAGGAAGGGGATACCCGCATAAGGTTGGAACACCTGGTATTGGATTTCCGTTTCAACTATGTGGTAGAACAATTGAAGAAGTTACGTGCTCGACTTCTTCAACCCGGTTTGTCTTCAGAGGAGATGAAAGAACTGATCACGCAGATTAATGATATGCAGATGCTACGTAACAAAATGGCTCGTAAGTTAGGACGCAACGATATCATTGCATCGTAAAGGATTATTTTCAATTAGATATAAATAATAAGGTGTTCACCCACCACCATTAAAAAAGGTATTATGTATTACGTAAAGAAAACATTAGAGATATCTGCCGCTCACCGACTGCAGTTGGATTATGAGAGTAAGTGCA
>JAEEZP010000285.1 GCA_016291915.1 Prevotella sp.
GCTGATTGGCATCAATGTCGTGGAAACCTTTGAGGCATCCGGATACTGTGCATCGATCAGGGCCTTGGCATAATCCGACTGGAGCGTAACGATATCCTCATACCAGGGGATTTCCGGCTCGTCATCTTCAGAACAGGAAGTGAAACCGATGGCGATCATCGGCAAGATCATCCATAACCAGAAATGTCTCTTCATTTATCAATTTGATTTATTAAAGATTGAAATAATGGGGACAGGGCCGATTAACAGACCTGTCCCCACTTCAGTATCTCGCTATAACACTAATGTTCAATTACTCCTCATCATCCCAGAACTTCTTGGGTTCAGCGGCAGGAGCTTCCTCTTCGTCATCAACGAAGGTACGGCCATTTTTCTTTCCTTCTGCCCATTCTCCTTGTTGTGATGCACCCATCATAGGACTTTCTACTTCTGCATTGACGATGCTCAATACCGGTGCTTTATATTCTTTCTTCATTGTAATCTCTTCTTTATTATTAATGAATTTGTATGATCTCACCCTTTCACACCCCACCCCTTGCCTAAGGGGCGGGGGTGGGGGGTAGGGTAATTGATGTTTACTTCACAACCATCTTCACACCGTTGATTACGTAGACACCGGCAGGAATAGCTACGGTACGGGTCTCACCGGCACGAAGGTTGCACTTGTCAACGGTCATACCGTTCACAGCATGGATCGTAACATCCTTATCAACCTTAGCCAGGATTGTAATCTCACCCTTACCTGGGATGATTGCCAGATCAGCATTCTTCTCTACTTCGTTGATACCTGTGGTGTTGTCTAACTCATCGTTATCACCGAAGACGATATGGAACTTCGTCAACTTAGCACCTGCTGGAGCCGGATAAGTAAAGTATGAGCGGAACGGCAGCACCTTGAGAGACTTACCTGCGCCGAGAGTCCTTGTTGTTACGAACGCATCCTTTGAGAAGTAGAATACTGCAGGACTTGCAGACTTGGCATTTGCAAGCTCCATTCCTTTATATGTTCCAGTCGGAGTAAATTCGTAAGTTGTACCGTCCACTGTACCATTCTTCGCAGCATCAAACTGCAAACCATTGTTGGCATCATTTAAAATCCACGGAGTAGCCACAACCGTTGAACCATTCTCACGGACATTGAAGTTGAAATCACCATTCTGCTTGCCATTCACGGTCACCACATAAGGAGAGTTTGCCTCACTCCTTGTTCCAGTGATTGCAGTGAAGTAACCCTTAGCTTCATTGTCATATTCCTCAACCTTAGACAATGCATTGATAGCATTCATCTTGGACATTGTAAAGGTGCTACCTGTACCGTCTGCATTGGTATGGACTCCATTATTTACTTTAATGGTAAACGGCAGCATCACTGTTGCATTTACTACGTTGCTATAATCCTCAGCAGGTGTCAGTTTACGGTCGTAATACAAAGTGCGTTGAGCATCCACCTGAATGTCATACGGTGCGAAGAACGGATGACGGTCGGTGATAACAATATCCTTATTTCCACGGAAGTTCGGGGTAGCTTCATAATCGGAAACGGTGTTATAAGCGAAATTATCAAGGCTAGGCATATTATTGTAAGGCAGATAAACCAATGCATTCTGGGCAAGACCTGTCTTTATACCACTAACGGTGTTAGTACCATCAGCAACAAGATTCTGAAGGTCATGTGCATCGATATACAGGATCTGATCCTTACCGGCAGGTGCATTCGTTTTGCCAACACCATTTTGTATAGCAGTTAAGAGCTGGCTAACAGTTAGATAACCACTATGTTTGCCGTTGTCATCCATTGTCTCTGTTGTGGTAACATTCAATCCCCACATGGACTTTTTCTGCATATTATCGCTGGCATCCCCATAGAAAGTATCGTTATCATTATAAATCTTTTTCCAATTAAGCACGGGATCATAATTCTTCTTATACATGGTAACCTTCATCTCATAGTATGCATAATAGACATGCTGAGTGGCAGTCGTCGGGGCAATGTTATATCTGGTCTCATCGCCAACAAAGAGATAAGCGGTCTTGGGCTGTTCTGCCTCAATTTCTGTCTGGGTAAAAGAAAATTCTCCGAAGTTGTTTGTTCCATACCTTGCCACAGAGAATGGATACTCCATAAAATAACTGTTATTTGTAGAAGGTGCCGTTGCGGCATTATTGAACGTATACTTCACCTTCCCAGGATCCTCACATACGATCTTTGTGGTATAAGACGCATTACGATGGGCTGTATTATCATAGCGGTCATACACGTCATTGCCATCATAGTTGCCGTAAGTAGATCCTACAAAGTAGTAGCGAGCGTGCAGTTCAGGATCATTATTGGCTTCATAATAGTCATTGTCACCATACTTACTGTAGAGATCCTCGAAGGTGAACACCGCTTTCCCAGAAAATGAGGTGGGCACATAGAAATCAAACGCCTTACCACTTACACTGAAGTCACTGGCTGAGAAGTGTTGGGTAAGTCTACCACCATTGCCGCCCTCTTCAGAACATACAATATTGAGACTTTCGATATAGGGGTCAAGAGCCTGTACAACCAGATTGCCTTTGATACGTCCTTTACCGATAATACCAAACTTTACGGCATCGTTATTAAAGCCGTCCTCTGGATAAATTGTCAAACTACCCTTGGTTCCATTTACAGTTTCTCTTCTTAACTCATTTTCTCCAGTCTTGTCATAGAGGATCAATGTGAATTCAGGAAGTACCGTACCATCACCACCAGAAGATGGGGAGATTTCTACATAGGTGGAGATATGGTCTTCATCCTCGGTGATAATAGCTTTTCTGGTGACTTCAGTTGCTGTTTCTCCTGTTTCCTCATTAGTAATTGTCCGCTCTTCTTTCAGCCAACCAATATATTTACTTTCGTCATTCTTCAAGCATATCTTATCTCCAACAATCTTGAACGTACCCACATTTGCTGCCGGTTTGGTAGTAGTAACAACAATGTCAGTGCCGTTGACTTGGAGATAGTGACCCTCAAAATAGATATACCCATCTTTATCGATTCTCCATTCGGTTTGATATGTCCAGTTATATTGACCATTGAAGTAGTTCAAACCATAATCACTTCCACCCTCATATCCATCATCATAATCATGGAATATAATCTTGCCTACTGCCGGTACGTATGTACCACCCTCATAGTCGAACGTTGCGCCAACGATACGATAGCCGATAGGATTCTTGTTGGTTGAATTGTTGCCATTCTTCGATTCTACCCAAACAGGAGTCTCAATATAGTAAATACCGAAATCCTTTCCATTTACCTGTGATTTATTCTTATGCTTTGAAGCATCCAATTCAAAGAAGTCTCCCGATGAAGAAATGGATCCTCCATTATCATATTTTACCATAAGACCGGAAGTTCCGTCAAATCCATTATCAGAAACTTGTTGTGTTGAATTATCTTCATATAAGGTAAGATTGGCATTGAGGTCATGAATATCACCATTGTAGCTGATACGGTTAACATAATTCCAACCACTACCTTGACTGCGGTATTGAAGTCGTCCATAGTCCATCTTGCTGGTGGCGAAGGAGATATCAACAGCAGTCATACCACTCACTGACGTGGTGGATGTTATAGGCAAGTAATCTGCCTCAGCGGTAAAGTAAAGTTCAAATTCATCTAACTGGATGTAGGCACGACCATATCTTTTCCCATTACTTAAACAGAAATACAGCACATTGTCCATCTCCGTTTTATCTTCGCGAGAGATCGTATATTGTTCGTGGTCACTTTGAGCAATATCCTCTTTAACAGTTCCCTCTACTGTCGAGAACGCAAATGTTTTATTAGTCTCACCGAAGGTTATATCGCCACTTCCATTATCGGAAGAACTACCTCCATTTGGCTGATTTATCCTATGGAACTTGATTCTATAACCCGTAAAACGATATCCCTTAGGTAGAGCTACAGTAATGTAGGTGTCCATATTCTTACCTTTGCCAAATTGAAGGTAATTTTTAGCATTGGTTCCTGTATTAGAAGTTTTAAAGATATCATTTGCAGGATTCTGCAATTGACCATTGGCATTAACACTTGAATTGTTATCACTGTCACCCGTTGTGATAGTTAATGATAATTGCTCATGTTTCCAAGTGGCAAAGCCGTTCCATCCGTAGAACGTGTCAGTAGCTCCTTCAACTTTTTTGGCAGGCAACGTACTTCCGTTGTCAGGCCGTACGGTCACATTCTGTGCAAACGCATTGCTCACTCCCATCACTAAGAGGGCGAGCATCATAAAAAGTTTTGCTTTTTTCATTTTCATTTGTTTTATTTGTTAATATTGTTATTGTCGTTAAAACGTTTTGATTTAAATAGTTATTGGGAAGGGTTTTAACCCCGTCCCCGTCCCCGCCCCTTAGGCAATTGGCGGGGTGTTTGTCTTATCTCCGCGGCCTTATCTCTTGTGTAAAGAGCAGGAAAAACTCCGGGGCCAATGGCTAAGCCATCCTTTTATTAAAGTTATTTAACTCTTCGTGCTTGATTAAAAACTATATATACACCTTGGATTTAATTCCTCTTTTACGCCCCTTTAGGAAATGTTTTCCTAAAGTTTATAGATAAAGGGAGGTGTTTTAAGAAGATTTAGGTCAGAATATTTGACAATCTATCAATACGAATAGGGAAATATTATCGACAATATTTTGTATTTTGTATTTGTTAAGTAAATTCGTTTGTGAAAATATCGTACAAAAATGCATAAGTGTATTGTGTCGTATGTCTCCAAGAACCATAAAATATATGGGGCACACCTTCAGTGTACATATTCATTGTTGCTACATTCTGCCTAGCGTCATAAACCAACATATTATTATTTCAGTCCATCTGACCAAAAAGTTATATACTGTGATGCGACAGGAGACATTGTTTATGGCAGTTTTATCATTCTCGGGTTGAAACGGTAGAAGGTCTTTAGTCATAAAAAAATCTTCTTTTCTTTTGCTTTTCTCTTATTTATCTGTATATTTGCAATCATACAATAAATGAAAGAAGTTATGAAGAAATTGTTTTTTCTCCTTATCACCATGTGCGTCTTCTCCTTGCCGACGATGGCTACGGACCAGGGCGCTGATGATGTAAAAGCCAATGATAATGGCAAGATGGTATATATGTTCACTGGTCATCGTGAACCGGCTCTCGACGGATTGCACCTGATGTATAGCTATGACGGTTATCACTGGAAGGATATTCCGGGATCGATATTACTGCCGAAGATTGGCAATAACAACCCATACTATGTGCGTGAGAGGAAAGACTTCGAGTTGGGGAAATACTATCCGCAGCCGATGATGCGTGACCCTTGTATCCTGCAGGGCCCTGACGGCACTTTCCATCTGGTGTGGACCTTGGCATGGGCAGGAGAAAAAGCCTTCGGCTATTCTTCTTCGAAGGATCTCATTCATTGGACACCGCAGAGGAAGATTCCTGTGATGACCGACTCTCTGACATATAATGTGTGGGCGCCGGAATTGTTTTATGATGATGAACAAGAGCAGTTCCTGATTATCTGGTCGTCGGGCATCCCACGCAACAAATATACTGATGCTGATCGATTGGGGCAGAACGGCAGTCATCGTATGTACTATACTACGACCCGGGATTTCCAGACCTTTGCCCCTACCAAACCGTATCATGATCCGGGCTTTAACAGCATCGACGGTTATCTGCTCAAACGCGCCAAGAATGATTATGTGTTTATCTTGAAGGACAACCGCAAACCGGGTTACAGCGATCTGTTCTGCGTATTCGGCAAGTCACCCTACGGACCTTTTGAGAATCCGTCGGAGAAGTTTGCACCCACCTATTCCGAGGGTGCCTGCTGCTTTAAGGTCGGCGATGAATATCTGATCTATTTCGATGTCTATCGCGAGGCTCGCTACGGGGCTGTGTCCACAAAGGATTTCAGAACGTTCACCCCTATCGATGATAAAGTAAGTGTGCCCAAAGGGCAGAAGCACGGCACTGTGTTCCAAGTGCCGGAGCAGATCTTAAAGGATCTTCTCAAAGCGAGGAGGAAGAAATAGTGTTCCCCTATCGTCCCTTTGTGTTCTTCTCTCTGTTTCGGCAGAGAGCAATTCACAACCTCCCCAACCCCTCCTTCCCTAAGGAGGGGACTCATCCCTCCCCACGCCCCTCCCATTCTTGGGAGGGGATGTAACCGCTCC
>JAEEZP010000286.1 GCA_016291915.1 Prevotella sp.
ATAAGTATAGAGTTCTGGATCCAGTTTGTCAGTGGTATACGTCCAGATACCATTGTCACCCTTCGTCATCTCAGCAGATGCCGGTCGCTGACCGGTTCGTCTTAAGAAACTACCGTCGACACTCACTTTCTGAGCTCCCGGTGCATTCAATCGTAACGTTACCGTTCCATCCTCGTTGATTTCGGGTGACACGATATTGCTCATTCTTCTCGTCACCGTCTCCTGTGCTGCGACCGAGATTGCTATCAAGCTTGCCGCAAAAATTAATGTAATCTTCTTCATATTATCTCTTTCTATCTTTCACAATATTGCGGAACTTAGCCCAGTTGCTCTTAGGATCTGCACGGTAGGGTATCTCATTGGGAACGAGGACAGTACCTTCTTTCATGAAAGTCTTACTAAAACTGTCTTTCTTGATCTTACAGGGTGTGCCGCTACGCATCACCACGGTATTGAGACTGTTGCAATTGTTAAAGGCATCCGATCCGATTTCTTTCACACTCGTAGGTATCACGATAGCAGCCATGGAGGCACAACCGTTGAAGGCGTCGGAACCGATGGCCTTGATAGAGTTGGGGAGGTTAAATTCTTCGATAGAACTGCAGTCCTTGAAAGCCTTGGAAGGTATCTCATCGATAGCGCCCGGGATGTTGATGACTGTCAGGTTTGAACATCCTTCGAAGACACTGCTGCCCATCGACTTGACGGAATTGGGGATAAAGATGCTGTCGAGAGAAGCACATCCGTGGAAAGCATCGCTGGAGATGGATCTGATGGAGGTGGTGAGACTCACTTCCTTCAGACTGGTACATCCTTCAAAGATACCATGAGGCAACTCTGTCATGCTGGTGGTGGTGACGAACCGCTGGAGCATTGTGCTGTTCTTGAAAGCATCGCTGCCAATAGACTTGACACCGTTGGGGATGTCCACTTCTTCCAGGCTGGCACATTCCTCAAACACACTACTGCCGATCTTGTTCAGCGAACCGGGCAGTTTGATGTTCTTCAGGTTGGAGCATCCCTGGAAGAGGTTGTTCGACAGGGCCGTGAGATTATTGGGTAGAGCGATCGACTCCAGTGCGGTACACTTCCTGAAAGCCCCCTGAGCGATGGAGGTGATACCATTGTGCAAACGGATCATCATCAGGTTACTGCAGCCTGCAAACGTCTCATTTTTAATCTCACTGACCGATTCCGGGATGGTGATCTCCTCCAGCGCCGTACATCCCCGGAAGACATCAGAACCGATCTTTGTCACCGTGGTGGGAATCGTGATCGATGACAGAGAGGCACAATCCTTGAATGCTCCGTCGTCAATCTCCTCCACATAGTATTTGATACTGTCGTATTCAAACTTCTCCGGTATGACGATGTCACCGGTATATAGGTTTTCTCCCGAAATCACCTTGGCTTTTTGGTTCTTCTCATCCAGTCGATAGTTGATTCCATCGACAATAGCTGTGGGTGATTTCTTTAATGGGTTCTTTACTACAGGTTGTCTGTTGGACGCACTGATTGTGGTGCAAAAAAACAGCATTAACGTTAAAAAGAAAGATAATTGTTTTGCTCTCATCTTATTTTGGATTAAAAAGTTATTTTCTCTTTTGCAAATATAGAACATTTTTTTGTAACCATCATTATTTTTCTTTAAAAAAGAAGAATATTCATGAATATTTTTAGTAACTTTGCACACGTTTTTAAAACATTGCTTCTTAGCATATTTTAATATTTACATAATTATGTACTTTTATTTGTTGGTTACCGTCTTATTGACGGCTATTGTTTTGGTAGTCGGTGCCTACGTCATTGCAAAACTCGTAGGTCCGCGATCCTATAACAAGGTGAAGGGCGAACCTTTTGAGTGCGGTATTCCCACTCAGGGTACGTCGTGGCTGCCTGTTTCTATAGGATTTTACCTTTTTGCGATCCTCTTCCTCATGTTTGATGTGGAGACTCTCTTCCTCTATCCATGGGCAGTGGTGGTTAAAGATTTCGGTAGCATGGCACTTGTCAGCATCGGTTTCTTCTTGTTGGTACTTGTATTTGGCCTGGCTTATGCTTGGCGGAAAGGAGCTTTGGAATGGAAATAAGAAAGCCTAAGATCAAGAGTCTTCCTTACGAGGAATTCAAGGACAATGAGAGTTTGCAGAAGCTCATTGACGAACTGAATGAAGGTGGTGTAAATGCAGTCGTTGGAAATCTTGACCAGTTGATCAACTGGGGTCGTTCCAATTCCTTGTGGTCACTGACCTTTGGAACTTCTTGCTGCGGTATTGAGTTTATGGCCGTAGGTTGTGCCCGTTATGACTTCTCACGTTTCGGTTTTGAGGTTACCCGTAACTCCCCCCGTCAGGCCGACCTTATCATGGTGGCCGGTACGATTACACACAAGATGGCTCCTGCCTTCAAACGTCTATATGATGAGATGGCTGAACCGAAGTATATCGTGGCTGTGGGTGGCTGTACCATCAGTGGTGGTCCGTTTAAGTCAAGCTATCATGTAGTGAAAGGAATCGAGGAGATCGTTCCTGTGGATGTCTATATCCCCGGTTGTCCCCCGCGTCCGGAAGCTATTCTTTACGGTATGATGCAGTTGCAGCGTAAGGTAAAGATTGAGAAGTTCTTCGGTGGTGCTAACCACAAGCAGAACAAGGAAGAGCGTGAGTTGAATCTCTCCAACGAGGCTATCTCTTCAGGATGGAAGAAGCCCATCGTGGTTACCGATGTACCGGAGGATTTTGTCAATGAACTAAAGAAGGAAGTAAAGGAGGAAGCCAAATGAAACTAGAGAATCTTGTATTTGACTTCGACAGGTTCGCACAAGAGATGCAGAACCTGAAAGACAATAAGCATTTTGATTATCTCGTAACGGTTATCGGTGAAGATTTCGGAGAAGAGGGTCTCGGATGTATCTATATCCTTGAGAATACCGACACCAATGAACGTACGAGTGTGAAGATGATTGCCAAGCAGGTTGACGGACAGTATGTCATCCCGACAGTCAGTAAGTTGTGGAAGGTGGCCGACCTGTTGGAGCGTGAGGTATACGATTTCTATGGTATCCTCTTCTTAGGTCATCCTGATATGCGTCGTCTGTTCCTGCGTAATGACTTCAAGGGTTATCCATTGCGTAAGGACTGGAAGTTTGACGACAGTTATACCCTGGAGGATGACAAGGAGCCAGACTATGGTTGTGAGTATTCGTTGGATGAGGATGGTAAGCTTGTCTGCAAGCAGAACAGACTCTTTACCAATGATGAGTACGTCATCAATATTGGTCCGCAGCATCCCTCAACCCATGGCGTGCTCCGTTTGCAGACGGTTCTCGACGGTGAGACCGTGAAAAGGATCTATCCTCATTTAGGATATATCCACCGTGGTATTGAGAAGATGTGGGAGGGTATGACCTACCCGCAGACCCTCGCGCTTACCGATCGTCTGAACTATCTCTCTGCCATGATGCATCGTCATGCATTGGTAGGTGTGATAGAAGAGGGTATGGGTATTGAATTGTCTGACCGTATCAAGTATATCCGTACAATCATGGATGAGTTGCAGCGTATCGACTCTCACCTCTTGTACTGCGGCTGTTGCGCACAGGACCTGGGAGCACTTACTGCTTTCCTCTATTGTATGCGTGACCGTGAACATGTACTCAACGTGATGGAGGAGACTACCGGTGGACGACTGATCCAGAACTATTATAGAATAGGTGGTCTGCAGGATGATATCGATCCTAACTTCGTGGAGAATACGAAGAAGTTGTGCAAGTATATGCGTCCGATCATTCAGGAGTATATGGATGTCTTCGGAGATAACATCATCACCCACAACCGTTTTGAGAAGGTGGGCATGATGGATAAGGCTAACTGTATCAACTATGCTGTTACCGGTCCTGCCGGACGTGCTTCCGGATGGGCTAACGACACCCGTAAGCGTCATCCGTATGTGATGTACGACCAGGTGGAATGGAAACAGATCACCATGACTGGTTGCGACTCTATGGACCGTTACCTGATCCATATTCAGGAGCTCTATCAGAGTCTGGATATTATCGAACAGTTGATCGACAATATCCCGGCCGGTGATTTCTATATCAAGCAGAAACCGATCATCAAGGTGCCCGAGGGACAGTGGTACTTCTCTGTTGAGGGAGCCAGCGGTGAGTTCGGTGTATATCTTGATTCTAAGGGTGATAAGAGTCCTTATCGTATGAAGATGCGTCCTATGGGACTGTCGTTGGTGGGTGCCCTCGACCCGATGTTGCGTGGTCAGAAGATTGCCGACCTGGTGACAACCGGTGCAGCCATCGACTTCGTTATTCCTGATATCGACCGATAATCTTTTCTGTTAATTCGTAATTCGTAAAAACATCATGTTTGATTTTTCTATAGTAACACAATGGTTTGACAATCTGCTCAGGACAACCTTAGGGCTGGGCAGTTTCTGGACAATCCTCATCGAGTGTGTGCTGGTGGGTCTTATCATCCTCGTTGTCTACGCACTCATTGCTATTGTGCTGATATTCATGGAACGTAAGGTATGTGCTTATTTCCAGTGCCGTTTAGGCCCGATGCGTGTAGGTCCCTGGGGTACCCTGCAGGTGTTTGCCGACGTGCTGAAGATGCTCATCAAAGAGATCTTCTTTGTTGACAAGGCAGATAAGCTCCTCTATGCCGTTGCTCCGTTCTTAGTTATCATTGCATCCGTAGGTACCTTCTCGTTCCTTCCATGGAACAAGGGTGCTGTCGTGCTCGACTTCAATGTGGGTCTTTTCCTGTTGACAGCTATCTCATCTATCGGTGTGGTAGGTATCTTCCTGGCCGGTTGGGGTTCCAACAATAAATACTCTGTCGTTTCCGCCATGCGTGCCGCAGTGCAGATGATCTCCTATGAGATGTCTCTCTGTCTATGTCTCATCGCTGCCGTTATCCTTACAGGCACAATGCAGATCAGTGGTATCGTGGATGCACAGACCGGTCCTTGGAAATGGCTTGTCGTTCAGGCTCCGCTTCCCGCCATCATCGCGTTTGTGACTTTCCTGATTGCCGGTAATGCGGAAGCTAACCGTGG
>JAEEZP010000027.1 GCA_016291915.1 Prevotella sp.
AATCAGCAAGAACAATACACAGTTTACCTTTAATGCTGACAAGACTTTCTCAGCAAAAATCGGTGGTAAGAATATCAATGGAACTTATGAGTACAATGCTTCCACGGGTTCTGTCGCATTGAAGACACTGCTGCTCAATGCCAACGGTTATCTTACCCGCACTGCTAATGGTATGAGCCTTACCTTCGAGTCGAAGAAACTGTTGTCTGCCCTTCAGATTATCGGTGGCATGAGCGGTAACCAGACATTAAGTACGGTTAGTGAACTCAGCAAGAACTACGACGGTATTCGTTTAGGTTTCGACCTTTCTAAATAATACCTTTGTACACCATATAAAGATAGGCGAGTATTGCCACGATCACAAGCGTTGCTATGCTTTTGACGAGGCAACTCGCCACTTTTTTTATCACCACTACAGCAATGATGATCAACACCAACGCGATAATATAACTACTGTAATTTTCCATATCTATGATTTATTTATTCTTAAAACAAACTTTTAAACGGAGCGGGAATCGGTGTTTCAAACTCCAGACGCTCTCCGGTAATTGGATGGGTGAAACACAAGAGGAAAGCATGTAAGCATAATCTCTCCAGAGGATCATCATCATTACCATATTTGATATCTCCACATACAGGGTGCCCTAAGTCGGCTGCATGCACACGAATCTGATTCTTCCTACCGGTTTCCAACTTAAACTCCACTAGTGAATGGTCGCTCGAGCGGTCAAGGGTAAAATAATGAGTAACAGCATATTTACCTCCATTATCTACAGGTGATGAAAAGATTGTGTACGCCTTATTTTCTTTCAACCAACTACACACCATACCCTGGTCATTTTCCATCACACCACTCAGCACAGCGATATATCGACGGTCATATACCAGTTCATGCCAGTTGTGAGCAAAAATCTGTTCGGTGTTCATATCCTTGGCATAGACGAGTAAGCCACTCGTATCCCTATCGAGCCGATGAACAACATGAGCTGTACACCGTTGTTTAGTCTTCTCGAAATACTCATCAAGAATGGATTTGACATTGAGGGAACGATGACCTGCTTTCATCGAGAGCACTCCAATATTTTTCTCCACCACAATAAGATACTGATCTTCATAGACGATCCGGATGTAACGACTATGGAACGGTTCTGTCCGCTGTTTATTCTTACTGACAGTCACCACCATATCTTTCTCCAACGGGTAATCATATTGGGTAACGGTCTTGCCATTTACCTGTATGCCCCTACCCTTCAGCGTCGCCTTGATCTTCGTGCTACTGCTACCAGTAACATGCTCCAGCAAGAATTCCAAGAGAGGTTGTGGCTCCTCAACTTTAAAATGACTGTAATCCGTATCTTGATTCGATGGGTTATAATTCATAATGTGCTTCTGTAATTACCTTGCAAAGATAATGAAAAATTGATAATAAAATGAATTTTCTCTTAGAAAGGTTATAAGTAAAGGAAAAATGGTTTTGAAAAACAAAAAATAATCATTACTTTTGTTGCATAAATCATTCAGTAAATGGCAAAAGATAAGATTGCTTATGTATGTTCCAACTGCGGACAGGAGTCGGCGAAGTGGATAGGCAAATGTCCCTCATGCGGACAGTGGAATACCTTTAAAGAGATACGTATCGCTAACGATAGTGGACAGGCTGCTGCACGCAATGCTGCTAGTGTGGTGCGTGCAGGGAAGTCCAACGACAAAAACAGGCCAATGAGACTGCGGGATATCTCTTCCAAAGACGAGCCGCGTATTGACATGTGTGATGCGGAACTCAACCGTGTTTTGGGTGGAGGACTCGTACCCGGAAGTATTGTTCTGCTAGGTGGAGAACCCGGTATCGGTAAGAGTACGCTGACTCTTCAGACCATCCTGAATATCCCTGATAAGAAGATTCTGTATGTCAGTGGTGAGGAGAGTGCCCACCAGTTGAAGATGCGTGCTGAACGCTTGAAGCAGAAAGACGAAAACTTATCAGAACAAGTACTGATTCTGACAGAAACATCTTTGGAGAATATCTTCACACATATCAAAGAAGAACAGCCTGATATTGTGATTATCGACTCGATACAGACGATTTCCACAGAAGATGTTGACAGTTCCCCCGGTAGTGTGACACAAGTAAGAGAATGTGCCTCCGCCCTACTCCGTTTCGCCAAATCAAGTGGCACCCCGGTCATTCTTATCGGTCATATCAACAAAGAAGGTACCCTTGCAGGTCCAAAAATCCTGGAGCATATCGTGGATACCGTGATACAGTTTGAGGGTGATCAGCATTATATGTACCGTATCCTGCGATCGATGAAAAATCGTTTCGGGAGTACCTCAGAGTTGGGTATTTACGAGATGCTGCAGAACGGATTGCGGCAGGTAAGCAATCCTTCAGAACTGTTACTTTCCGAAGATCATGAAGGGTTATCCGGCATTGCCATCTCCTCAGCGATCGAAGGCGTGCGTCCTTTCTTAGTAGAGACACAAGCCTTGGTATCCACTGCTGCCTATGGAACTCCTCAAAGAGTCGCTACGGGATTTGACCAACGGCGATTAAACATGTTATTAGCGGTATTGGAGAAACGTGTCGGTTTCAAGTTAATACAGAAAGATGTCTTCATCAATATTGCCGGTGGCCTGAGGGTTACCGACATGGCCATGGACCTGAGCATCATCGCAGCTGTCTTGTCGAGTAATGTAGACACCTCCATCGAACAAGGATGGTGCATGTGTGGAGAGGTGGGATTAAGCGGTGAGGTACGACCTGTCAACCGTATCGAGCAGCGTATTGCAGAGGCTGAGAAACTGGGATTCTCACATATCATCATCCCGAAATACAATCTGCAGGGTATCAATCATAGGAAGTTTAACATTGAGATGATACCGGTGAGAAAAGTAGAGGAAGCACTGCGCGCACTCTTTGGTTAGTTTCTTTTAAATTCTTTTAGGGCCTTAAGGACTTTAACGACCTTAAGGCCCTAAAAGAATCACTAAAACTTATATCTTACTCCTGCGATAAACCAGAATCCTGGTTGACGCACATTACCATAATCAACATACTCTTTGTTGAAGATATTATTCGCTTCAACATACCATTCTGTGGTGGACACTTTCCACGACAATCGTGCATCAAATAAAGAATACGGTTGATAATCAGCCACAACGCCATCTACAGTCGTATAACTGCCGGTACGCTCCTGGAAACGATAGTTAATATTCAGATCTATTCCTTTCAACAGCTGTAGCTGCAGGGTAGAAACCAGTTTATGACGCAGATACTCTAAAGAATACTGCGACTGTATGTTCGCTGGTGTATCTTTCTTCTGGTTGATGAAATTGTAAGATACCTCCCATCGCTGCAGGAATGACTGTTGCGGAAACCATTGGTGGAGATCAACTCCGACATTCGTTTCCACACCTATAGCATCCACCTTCGTATGGTTAACACTCTGCCACACTGGTTCTTCAGCTGTTGTATCCAAGATCCAGTCGATCAGATTCTTACTGTGATGATAATAAACACTCAACCGACCGTTGACGATAGGTGAAATATATTTGGTTCCTGCCTCCAACGCATGCAACTCTTCCGGTTGAAGATGCTTATCTGCCTGATGACCACCCACACTGTAATACAGTTCTGTGAACGATGGCATACGCAGGGAAGTGTTATAAGAGGCGAAGAACTTCCAGTGATCCCCCACCCTATAGCTTATGTCAATACCCGGATACACACGCATCGGCATCTCATTCCACGTATTCTTCACACAGGTAAGTCCAGCTGAGAGGGTGAAATGATTAAGCAGGATATTATGCTCCAGGAAAAAACTGATATTCGACCGGTTCAGACCATGATCATAGGAACGGTCAGTACCATGGATAGTAAGGGGTTTGGATAAAGGTTCACCGAGATTGCCACTGACGAGGTCCTCGTTCCTGAACTCTGCACCGAAAGCAGTACGCCCCAGCAGCCAGTCGAAATAACTGTTTAGATTAACACCAAAAACATTTGTCCGGTGGTAGTTGAATGGATATTTGTCAGCTCCCTCTCGGAAGAGCTCAAAGCGGTCGGTACTATGATTCCAATACACAGAGGGTTGGAAATGAAACCGTGATGCCTTAACCTCAGCTTGCAAGGCTGTGTAACTCTTCAACGTGTGCTCATACTGATCATCATACTTCGCACTGTAGAAAGTATTACTGCCGAAGCCTTTGGAAGATAAACCAGCATACCATCGAATCATAAATAAGGAATCCACATATTGCCCCTGATAGAAAGCTTTTCCACCTTGATAGTCAGCATTGAGATTGCCTGCCTTTGAGCGGCTGAAGCCATCACTTCTCGTATAAGAGGCACTCAACTGCTGATGAACATTCTTAGCAGAGAGATTGGCATAACCGCCACCCGACAGATAGCCGTAGCTACCACCATCGAGGTGGACCTGTCCACCACAACGCTTATCGATACGTGTCACAATATTGATAGCACCTACCAATGAAGAGGTACCATAGACACGTCCTGCCGGACCTTCCAGCACTTCGATACGTTCAATCTCACTCATGTCAACGGGGAAATCAAAGGCGTTGTGCCCAGTCTGCGGGTCACAGATATTGATACCGTTAAGTAAGATAGTTATTTGTTCGTTGGTTCCGCCACGGATGCTGATATCCGTCTGTGCCCCAATGGCACCCCGTTGTCGCACATCCACGCCGGCGGCATACTTCAATAAATCGTTAATACTCTGTACCGGCGCTTGCGCTATCTGCTCACGATCCAGTACAACGACCATTCTCGCCGCCTGACCTAACATCAGCGGCGCACGGGAGCCGGTAATCTCCACATCATCAAGCCGTATCTCTTTTACCGGTTCCGAAGGATTGATGTCTGAAATACTGTCGATATTTTCACCGGCAGCCATGGAATGACTGAGGGTGGCAACACTCAGTGTACAGACAATCACTTCCTTACGCAAACAGGAAAAGAGCGAGTAGCCCTTGTTGGAGAATTGTTTGAAACGAACAACTTCCCGTTTGTTAAATAATGATTTGTACATAAGTTAATTAATAAATGAATAATAAACAATTGATATATAAATATATCTATTCTTCGTTTTTCTTCACCACTTTATATCTTGCGAACTTCAACAATAACTGTTTTACGCCTGTATTACGGAACTCCACCGTGGCCTTGGTATTCTCACCGGAACCCTCCACACGTAGCACCTTTCCGATTCCAAAGCGTTCATGTTCAATAACATATCCTTCCTGTAAGGGAGCTTTTCCTATGGAGGGAACACTACCGACAGTTGGATGCACACTCTTGTTAATCACTTCAGAGACACGTCGCAGATTACCACCCGACTGTGTGAAGGTTCGTTTAAACCTTGCAGAGAAGGGATCTGACGGTTGTTCTTCTTGATGACCGACAATGCGTGGCTTGGGATCGGCACGAAACTGAGTAGCAACAGGGCGGGAATTTTGGAAACCGCGATTCGTCGTACGGAAAATATCTACGGGTGTATCCTCCGGTACCGCATCCTCATCATCCACCGTTATCAAATGCTGATCAATATCACGAAGGAACCTGCTGGGTGGATTAAACTCCATCTTTCCATAGCGATAACGATTCTGGGCATAGGTCAGGATACAGTGTTTTTCTGCACGGGTAATAGCGACATACAATAATCGGCGTTCTTCTTCCAGTTCACGGGCAGAACCCATACTCATCGGACTGGGAAAAAGGTTCTCTTCCATTCCCACAACAAAGACTGTTGGGAATTCCAACCCTTTGGCACTATGGATGGTCATCAACGTGACACGCGGCGTATTCTCGTCACCATCACTGTCAAGATCTGTCAACAGCGACACTTCCTGCAGATAGTCAGTGAGCGAAACCTCATTGCCACGATCTTCCTCCTTTCGGATATCCACAAAGTCTTGCATGGCAGACAGCAACTCCTCCAGGTTCTCCTGTCGGGAGATAGCCTCTGGCGTAGTATCACTGTATAAATCAGCACTGATACCGCTCTGCTTGATAATATCCTTTCCCAATTCATAGGCATCCGTCATAAAGAAACGCTCCATAAAACCGGTTATCAGTTGTTTGAAGGCATTCAACTTATTCAGCGTAGCATTATTCACAGAAAGGCTGTAAGCTGTTGGATTACACACCACATTCCAAATACTGGTGGTATGTTGTGTTGCGGCAGCAGCAATCTTCGTCATGGTAGTATCACCGATTCCTCGTGCAGGATAGTTGATGATACGCTTGAGTGCCTCCTCATCATCAGGATTAGCAACCAGCCGGAAATACGCAATAACGTCTTTTATCTCTTTCCGCTGATAAAAACTCAGTCCGCCATATATACGATAAGGAATATTTGCCTTACGCATCGCCTCCTCAAAACTACGACTCTGCGCATTAGTACGATACAGAATGGCGAAATCGGAGTACTCACAATGATCCTGTCGTTTGAACTTATGGATATCTTTGCATACGATAGCCGATTCTTCCCGATCACTGTATGCCTTTTTCAGCAGGATCTTCTCTCCTACTTCCTTTTTGCTGTACACATCTTTCGTGATCTGTCGTACATTCTTTTTGATCAGACTGTTTGCAGCCCTTACGATATTCTGCGTACTGCGATAGTTCTGCTCCAACTTGAAGAGCTTTGTGTTAGTGAACAACCGTTGGAAATCGAGGATATTATCGATGTTGGCCCCTCGGAACCCATAGATACTTTGTGCATCGTCACCCACCACACAGACACGCTGATGTTCATTCAATAACTGTAAGACGATTCGCTGCTGGACGGCATTGGTATCCTGATACTCATCCACCAAGATATACTGGAAATGGTTAGCATATTTCTGTCGGATATCCTCATGGTCACGTAACAAGATAAACGTCATGGTGAGCAGGTCGTCGAAATCCATCGCATTGGCTTGTCGGCAACGGGCACTGTATGTAAGATAGATATCTTTGATGGCAGGCATCTTCGCATCTACATCTCTACGTACGAGTGAGGCATCTGTTGCATAATCGTTTGCCAGTATAAGATGGTTCTTTGCCATACTGATACGGGCATGGACAGATGCAGGCTTATACACCTTATCATCTAATTTCATTTCTTTGATGATCGTCTTGATCAGAGAACGTGAGTCAGACTCATCATAGATGGTGAAGTTGTTATTGAATCCTAAATGGTCAGCTTCTTTCCGGAGCATACGGGAGAAGATGGAATGAAAAGTACCCATATACAGATAACGGGCATTCTCAGCGCCTACCAGTTGTCCGATACGTTCTTTCATCTCCCTTGCTGCCTTATTGGTAAAGGTAAGTGCCAGTATCTGCCAGGGTTTGACACCTTTTTGCAGCAGGTAGGCAATCTTATAGGTAAGCACACGTGTCTTACCCGATCCGGCACCCGCGATGACGAGCGACGGTCCGTCGCAATATTCCACAGCCTGTCGCTGGGCAGTATTCAGATCATCCAACAAACGGTTCTCTTCTTCCATCATTTCTTTTTATAGATACCACTGCTCACTGTTGACGGATCAACATCCTCTCCTTCTCTGGGCAACAGCGGAATAGTCTTCATCTCTTTCATAATCTTATACTTCCTCTTCACCATGTAGTTAGATGGATATTTTGAGGAGAACTTACGGGGATTAGGCAATGTGGCAGCTATCAGCGCACAGTTGGAACGTGACAAGTCGATGGCATGACAATTGAAATGCTCCCGTGCCACAGCCTCGACACCATAGATGCCATCACCCATCTCTATCGAATTAAGGTACACCTCCATGATGCGCTGCTTACTCCATATCAGCTCTATTAAAACGGTAAAATAAGCCTCCAGTCCTTTTCTTACCCAGGTACGACCAGGCCACAGGAAGACATTCTTGGCTGTCTGTTGAGTAATGGTGCTTCCACCCAGTTTCCTGCTACGTTCCACATTATTCATCGCAGCCTGTTCTATAGCTTTGAAATCAAACCCATGATGCTTCAGGAAACGCTGATCCTCACTGGCCATCACTGCCACAGGCATGCTCGGGGATATTTTGTCGAGAGATACCCAATGGTGTTTCCATCGTATCGACTCACCAGCCTGATGCTGCTGATAACTTCTGATAAACATCAGTGGTGTACAGAACACCGGAACAAAGCGGAATAATACAACAGCAAGGATGGTGGAGGCGAAAAATGCCACCACCATCCATCGTATGGTCTTTTTGAATATCTTAAAGATTTTCAATGACTTGTCTTGTCAAAACAAAATTACTTCAGTGTACCGTTGTTAGCAGCGTTGATCATTGCCTCGCTGGCATAGAGGTAAACCTCCACACGACGGTTCTGAGCCTTACCGGCAGCTGTAGAGTTGTCAGCAACAGGGTTAGCCTCGCCGAGACCCTCAACAGACTTGATCTGAGAAGCGTTTACACGCTGACCGAGCAGATAGTTCTGCACAGCCTGTGCACGCTGCAGTGACAGATTCTGGTTCTTGGCTGCACTCTGCTCAGGAGTAGAGTTCTTCCAACCTGCATTGTCTGTGTAACCTTGAATAGCCACATCACAGTCGGTATATACATTCAGCACATTGTTAGCGAAGTTAGACAGAGAGTTCTTAGCAGCTGTCTGCAGTGTAGAACTACCGGTACCAAAGAGGATACCACTGTCGAAGGTAACCTTAACAGCCTGCAAACCGTTAGCATCGGTAACGCTCTCTACCTGTGCATTCTGAACAGCCTCAGCAGCGGCCTTAGCCTTATCCATCTTCTTACCGATCAGCACACCAGCAGTTGTACCAACAGCTGTACCGATAGCAGCACCGATAACGGTACTCTTTGTATTCTTACCGATCAGATTACCGATAGCTGCACCTAAAGCAGCACCACCTGTGCTACCGAAGATACCACCCTTGGCTGTATTACTCATACCACAACCTGAAAGCAAAACGAGGGAGCAAAGTCCCAAAACTGATACTTTTAAACTTTTCATTTTTTCTTTTTATTATTAAGTTAATGTTCTTTTAATAAAACAAATAGCAAGAATTGACATATTTCCATATGTACCTTCTGCTCATTTTACCGTGCAAATATAAATAATTCTTTTTAATAAAACAACGAAATAAAGTTTTTTTATCTTTTCAGGTATTAAGAATACGGTGAAAAAAATGTTTTTTGTATTTTTCTTCTCTCTTCACAATAAAATTCGTACCTTTGCATCCTAATTTGAAAAAAGAATAAAAACTATGGCAAAAGAATTGAAGGATCTTACCAAGAGAGCTGACAATTACAGTCAGTGGTATAATGATCTGGTGGTAAAGGCTGACCTGGCAGAACAGTCAGCAGTACGCGGCTGTATGGTTATCAAGCCTTACGGATACGCAATTTGGGAGAAGATGCAACATCAGTTGGATACAATGTTTAAGGAGACAGGCGCACAGAACGCATATTTCCCATTGCTGATTCCCAAATCATTCCTCTCGCGTGAAGCAGAGCATGTAGAGGGCTTTGCCAAGGAGTGTGCCGTAGTAACCCACTATCGTCTGCGTGCAAAAGAAGATAAGAGTGGTGTGGAGGTTGATCCGGCTGCAAAACTGGAAGAGGAACTGATTATCCGTCCTACATCCGAGACGATTATATGGAATACCTATAAAAACTGGATTCATTCTTGGAGAGATCTGCCATTGATCTGCAATCAGTGGTGTAATGTGATGCGCTGGGAGATGCGCACCCGTCCTTTCCTGCGTACTTCCGAGTTCTTATGGCAGGAAGGTCATACCGCTCATGCCACCCGCGAAGAGGCAGAGGCAGAGGCTCAGAAGATGCTGAAGGTATATGCCGACTTCGCCGAGCAATGGATGGCTGTACCGGTAGTACAGGGTGTGAAGAGCGAGACTGAGCGCTTTGCCGGTGCTCTCGATACCTATACCATCGAGGCGATGATGCAGGATGGCAAGGCACTGCAGAGCGGCACCAGTCATTTCCTCGGGCAGAACTTCGCCAAGGCTTTCGAAGTCACCTATTTAAATAAGGAGAATAAGCCGGAGTATGTATGGGCTACCTCATGGGGTGTGTCCACCCGTCTCATCGGTGCACTCATCATGACCCACTCTGATGACAATGGTCTGGTATTACCTCCGCGCCTTGCTCCTATCCAGGTGGTTATCGTTCCTATCACCAAGGGTGCAGAACAGTTGGCATCGATCACCGAGAGACTGCAACCCATCATCTCTGAGTTACGTAAGGCAGGCATCAGCGTAAAATATGACGATGCAGAAAACAAGCGTCCAGGCTTTAAGTTTGCCGACTATGAGCTGAAGGGTGTTCCAGTTCGTCTGGTCATGGGTGGTCGTGACTTGGAGAACAACACCATCGAGGTGATGCGCCGTGATACACTGGAAAAGGAAACCCGCAGTCTCGACGGTATCGTGGAGTATGTAGAGCAATTGTTGGTGGACATCCAACAGAATATCTTCAATAAGGCAAAGGCATACCGTGATGCTCATATCTACGAGTGTGACAACTACGAGGAGTTTAAGGAAAGAGTAAAGGACGGTGGTTTCTTCCTCTGTCACTGGGACGGCACTGCTGAGACAGAAGCCAAGATCAAGGAGGAGACACAGGCTACCATCCGCTGCGTGCCCTTCGGTGTAGAACAGACTCCCGGTATCGACATGGTATCCGGCAAACCGGCCAAATACCGTGTAATCATTGCAAGGTCTTATTAGTAGACAAGTAAACAAGTAGACAAGATATTTGCTTTGAGTAATAACTCGTTTACTAGTTTACTCGTCAACTTGTCAACTAAAAAGAATAAAGGGCGGTAAATTCCGCCCTTTATTCTTTTTCAAATAAATGGTTGATCTCCTCTATCTCGTCGGTATCAAACCATTGGTTGAGTTTATTCTTTGCCTTTTCTTTCACCTCTTCTGACACTTCTCCCCATACCTTTTGTAGTACGAAGATCAATACAGCCATATCATCACCGAGTCCGGCAATGGGGATAGCGTCAGGAACCACATCCAATGGACTGATCAGATATCCCAAGGCACCGATAATGATGGCCTTATCTTTCAAAGACACTTTATCACTCTGTAAGGTATAAAATAAGATCAACGCCGCATATACGAGCTTTGCACCGGCTCGCTTGGCAATGCGGGATATCTTCTCAACAAATTCAGATTTTGTGAATTTGTTACTATATTGCATAAAATCAGGTACTTCCATATTTTGAATAATTTATAATTAAATGCGTAATCGTACAATGAACGTACAAAAGTATTAAAAAGTGCCTTTTTAACACAAATATTTTTGCTAAATAAACAAAAAAATATTATCTTTGCATCAGAAGAATGTAACGATTACAATAGAGAAGACAAAATATAGGTCGTATCGGTTAGATCGGGATACTCATCAAATAAAAACGAAAACCGAGAAGACACCTTTTGCTAATGGCGGGCCATATAAAGTTCTTCGGAACCTAAGTTGTATAACCGGTGGATTACAAAGGCGGAGGGCTCTCAAATCTTATTAGCTCGGAGTTTCATCACATCATCGGTACGACCTTTTTTTATTCTTAAACCCAAATAACTATGTTTTCCGGAATTATTGAAGAATTTGCTACCGTTGTGGATATCCGCCACGACAAAGATAATATTCACTTTATGCTTACCTGCTCCTTTGTGAATGAGTTGAGCATCGACCAGAGTGTTTCCCATAACGGGGTATGTCTCACAGTCGTAGAGATAACTGATAATACGTATGTCGTTACAGCCATGCGGGAGACCTTGGAACGTTCTAATCTCGGACTACTGAAGGTGGGTGACAAGGTGAACGTGGAGCGTTCTATGCTCATGAACGGTCGTTTGGACGGTCATATCGTACAGGGACATGTGGATATGACTGCCACCTGTATCGCCATGGAAGACGCCGCCGGCAGTACTTATTTCACCTTTCAGTATCCCTACGACCGTGAGATGGCAAAAAGAGGGTATTTCACAGTTGACAAAGGTAGTGTGACCGTCAACGGTGTCTCCCTCACGGTGTGTAACCCTACCGATGACACTTTCCAGGTAGCTATCATTCCTTACACTTTCGAGCATACCAATTTCTGTGATATCCAGGTAGGTACGGTAGTGAATATCGAGTTCGATATCCTCGGCAAGTATATTGCCCGCTTGCAGAGTTTGGTGTAGAGTTCATAGTTCAAAATTCATAGTTCAAAATTCATAGTTTAGAGTTCTCACCGATTTAACTATTAATTATTAATTATTAACTATTAACTATTAATTATTAACTCTGTTGATAATAAAGTAATGAATAAATACTGGTTCGTATTCTGCAAGGGAGATCTGTTGTTGGAGAAGAGCAACGACGGCACCTATACTATTCCCCTGCAGGAAGAGGCTCCTACTCCTTTAAAACCATGGACAACTGTACATGAGATTACGCCATTAGGTGATTATGAGGTGCGTACTTATGTTATCGACCAACCTATCATCGGTTCTCCCCGATATAAGATGTGCGGATTACGGGCTACATACAATGAGATATCCGAGGACCTGTACTTAAAGGCTGGCAAATGTCAGGAGATCCTTTATTGGGATAGTAACACGAAATACTGTGGTGTCTGCGGCGGACCGATGAAACTACACACAGCCATCTCCAAGCGTTGCACCCATTGCGGGAAAGAGGTATGGCCCTTGCTGGCTACTGCCATCATCGTACTGATCCATCGCGACGATAAGGTGCTATTGGTACATGCCAGGAATTTCCGCGGCAACTGGTTTGGCTTGGTTGCGGGTTTTGTAGAAACAGGAGAGACTTTAGAAGAAGCTGTTGCCCGTGAGGTACAGGAAGAAGTTGGTCTCACCATCAGTAATATCCGTTATTACGGTTCACAGCCTTGGCCCTACCCCTGCGGCCTGATGGTTGGCTTCCATGCTGACTATGTCAGTGGTGACCTCCATCTGCAGCGCAGTGAGATCGATGACGCAGGCTGGTATGATCGTGATCACCTTCCCCCTGTCCCCGGCAAAATGAGTATTGCCCGCAAACTGATTGACAGCTGGTTAGATAGAAGATTTGATTAATTCCCACGCTTTTCTCAATACGAGATTTGCATGATGTTCAGCTGCCGAATTCGTATTTGTAGCTATTATTCTATAATAACAATCATCCGAGTTAAATAAGGCTCTGCCAAGATATGCTTTTACTTCCAACAAGACACGATCAATACTCTTTTTATAATCTTCTTCAGAAATATCTATTTTCATTTCCTGGATTTTTCTGTCAACCAACTCTTTAAGTTGTTGACTATCGAAATTCTTTATGAAGGACTCTTCTGACTTATACTTGAGTTTTTCCCTATTTTTATCTATATAATTGTTAGCAACATCAGAAGCTGATCTCGTCAACAAGAACATGGTATACCAATTCGTTTCATATGGTGTAGAAAAACTGGGCACTTCCATATCGGGATTGATACCATCATTACATATTAGAGGACGACGATGAATCAGTGAAGGACAAGTTTTGGGGTCATTATTAGGTTGAACACCATCATTATATGGTTTTTGGATAGATCTACCTGCCGGCGTAAGATAACGAGCAACAGATATCTGTATGGCAGAACCGTCCTCAAAAGGTAGTGTCTCCTGTATCAGTCCTTTACCGAAAGATTTCTCACCGACAACAACACCTCGATCCCAGTCTTGTATAGCACCTGCAAACAACTCTGCAGCAGACATCGTTTCTCCATTTACAAGTAATACTATTTGACCTTTTTCAAAACATCCTGTTTTACCTGCCTTGAAAACTTGTCTGTCAATATGAGCTCCTTCTGCTGTAAAAATTGTCTTATCACCGTCAAGCAGTTCATCTGCTATTGCAACTGCAACATCTGTAAGACCGCCGTGGTTATTACGTAAATCCAGAATCAGATGCTTCATTCCTTTACTTCGTAATGCAGCTATTGCAATACGAAATTCTTCAGATGCGACCTCAGAAAAAATCATCAGTTGTAAGTATCCGGTAGTCTTGTCCAACATGTAATACCTCAGGGAAGACATTTTACCTGTTGAATTGACAGTCCGCTGTTTGTTACCATTACCAGGAACTACTTGTACAGATGATCTCTTCGACTGTTCACCCGATGGTTGAGCAAGAATAGACTGCTCTTTAGCCTTAGCCTGTTGGGCAGGCAAATACATAGTGAAAGGATCCATTTCCTGCAGCATTCTGGAAATCTGCTGGTCAACAAAAGTAGCCTTTGATACCGAATCGACATACATATTCATAATTGCATACATCACCATATTGAGTTTTTCTTCAGGTGATTGTTGTGCAAATAATTGTTTTACAGGTGATAACACAAAGATAGAAGTAAGGATCAACTTCCATTTTATTTGATTAAGACTCATCTTCATTACTCTTCTAACAATTGTTTGATTAATTCTTCAAGTATCTCGCCATGGACATTCTTCTCTGAAAGGATACCATGCTTATCGATCAAAACAATAAAAGGAACTGACTGCACAGCATAATTTCTTACCGCCTCGTCTTTCCATGCCTGCAAAGAACTGAGTTGAGGCCATGGAAGACCAAGATCTTTAATGGCTTTCAGCCATGCCTCTCGTTTATTATCTAAAGATAAACCAACAATGTTCAGTCCTTTATCATGATACTTCTTATATAGTGTGATCATCTCAGGAGCTTCAGCACGACAGGGACCACACCAAGAGGCCCAGAAATCCAACAGAGTGACACACCCTTCCTTGACGTAATCAGAGAAATGAACATCCTTACCTTCTATCGTCTTGGAAGCGAAATCGCGATAGGATTTACCTTTGTTGGTGAGTATGTGCGATTGTGCTATATACGCTTGTTCGCTCTTTTCCCGAGCGACTCTTTGTTCATAATAATTGCGGAAGGTGCTGTCAACCTGTTCATATAGTTGTTGATACATGTCTTCTGTGAAAAGGGTCTTTGGTCTACCAAGGAACATGTAGGCACCAACAGGATTAGTAATATTCTCGGCAATATACTGATTGATTCCCGGATTCAGGGCTTCATACTGTTCTCGGATATAGTCATTGTTATCTGTGATTCCAGCTTTATTAAGACTATCCAGACGTTGGTTTACCCGCTTTCTTGTATCACGATTCGGTTTGAGAATACGACGATCGTATTCTTGGTTCATCTGTCCTCCACGTAAGAAAATATCCAAACCATCATAGTCAATCTGAACCATACCGTTCTCTATAATACACTCTGCCTCAGGTAGTCCATACGAAAAATAACGGTTTTTCATAGGCAATGCTAGAAGAGCCATATAAGGCTTCTCCGTCACATTGATATTAAAATGATAGATACCATCTTTAATGACAGTACTGTCAATGCAGACGGTACGACTACGGTCCCCCACTCCTATTTGGTAGAGATAGATTGGCAGACCATCATAATCATTACTGTGTGTATTGCCAGTCAGATGAAACATCTGTGCATGAATACTTACAGGAAGTACGAACAACAATAGCGATAAAAAATACTTCATCATTTAATAATATGAATTGTCTTTAACCAGTTAACAATTGTCTTTAAGACCTCTTCTGATACAGGATCCTTAATATCCTTATACTCGTCCTGTGTACCCTTCTTGCATGGTAACAGCAAATGATTCACGTTTTTGATAGGAACCGTAGTAACATCCTTGTTGTGAGCAAGATACTTCTTGACATTCGAGAGATTCTGCTCACAGTTTACCATGATATCCTTTGTTCCATTAATGGCCAATACAGGTACATTTACATTACATAGATAATCGGCTGGATTGTAGCGTATAAAGAACCGATACCACGGTGTTGTAGCCTGCATGGTATACATATAGATAGGAAAACGGAAATGGTCAAACTCTATGTTTAAAGTCTTGAAATAGGCATCATCCTTTACTTTCCATTCATTATAAGCATCCCACAGGATTTGTGCCAATGAAGCACTGTCAGCTTCAGAATGCTCATAAACCTTATGGAACATGATATCATTAATCTCATCATAACGTTTCATATCATGCTCTGGTATCGGGGAGGTATGTACAATATCGTAATTCTGTTTTATAAGAGAGGACAGACCGTCTGTCATCAGACCAGCCAATGAAATCAGGTAATGGATATCCTTACACATAGAAGCGGCGATAGAAATGACTGCCCCACCCTCGCTGTGTCCAATAGCTCCAATCTTCTTCTTATTGATATCCTTACGCGATTTGAGATAATCCACAGCAGCAAGACAGTCATCAGCAAAATCTGCTGTAGTAGCCTCTGCATAATTGCCGTTCGTCTCTCCCACCCCACGGTCATCCATGCGCAATACTGCCATACCGTTGGCTGTCAGGTAATCGGCAATTTCCTTAAACACCTTATGACCCGCCATCGTTCCGTCACGGTCTTGAGGATTAGTACCAGACATGATTACCACTGCCGGAGCTTTCTTAATACCAGCCGGTAATGTTAGTGTAGCACCGTAATGCAGGGTGTCTGCACCATTGAAGACTACTTTTTCTTCTTTCTGTGAATATACAGCGATAGCCATGATTATGGCTACCGCTAAAATAAATGATCGTTTCATTATTCGTTTTTGAGATAGTCTATGATGAAGCTTAACTCATCCACCAATGCTGTAGGACTACCGAAGTAACCATTAGAGTACCAGCGGGCATTGCCATTCTTGTCGATAACCATCTTCATAGGAATACCTGATGAGTTAAACATTTTGGCATAGGTATTATAGATTTTCTCTTTTTTACCCTGTGCACTTGGCTCATCATAGCATACCTGGAAGGTATAACCCTTCTCTTTGATAAAGTTCTGAATCTTCTGTTTGTAATTCTTATCAGTCTCCATAGTAGCGATGAATAGGAACTGAACATCTTTATCATTTTTATATTTGTCAACAGTCATCTGCATGCCAGGCATTGCCGCCTTACACGGTCCACACCATGTCGCCCAGAAGTCGATTACTATGACCTTTCCCTTCAGACTGTTCATGTCGAGACGGCCACCTTGCATCTTTTCCATTGAGAAATATTGTGCAGGCATATTGATGAGTTGAGAGAGTACCCTCTTCTTCAGTCTTTCCAATGACTCGCTGGATTTCAAAGAATTATAGTAGTCTGTAAAGGAGGCATACTGTTTCTTCAGTATGGCACTGCCATTATATTCTTTTTCCAAATAGGCAAGCATTTCTGGTGAGGCAGCATTCCTGCGCAATCCGTCTTTTACCAAAGGAAGGATCTCATTATTTCTTCCACATTTATCGAGCATAGCCACATAGAAAGTGCTGAAATCGGTATCACGTGTTCCGTAATAGGTTTCGAGCGTATCAGCAAGCGCCATAGCTTGTTTGGTATAGCCCATATCATTAAGAATCTGAGCATAAACAAACTGTGCTGCCAGGTTATTACTATACATCATCTCTTTCCACTCAACTGGTGAATATGCTAATTGTGCTCCTTGTCTTGGACGTGACATTACCTCATCACGGATTGTCTTGGCACGGTTAAATAGTTGTTGTGCAGTCTCGTCTTTTCTGTCATATGGAATTTGAACAAGATGCCAGAAATAAGTCCACAGCATTTCGTTAGGAGATGTCTTGATACATTCAAACAGACGAGAATAGTCCTTATTCATCGCTGCTGTGTAAACATAGATTCGAAACAACTCAGAATAGGATTTCGTTGACATATCTTCCGCAGTAAAACAATTGACATATTTCTCTGCAGGATATTGTTTGAGCAACTGATGGAATCTTTCGGCGAAATCACCTTTCTGGTAATCTTTGTGTAATGTCTTAATAGCTAATTCACGAGCCAATCCGCCATTGGGGTAACGTTGCAGAAGGACATCTTTGAATTGATTGGTAAGTACAGGGTCCCATAACACTTTGCTCACGTTGTATCCTTTAAGTAACTGATTCTCTGTCAATGGTTTCTTTTTATCCATTTCGAGAAGATGCTTGACATTATTTTTAAACAGTTCCATATTAGTGGTTGCGGAATCAGTCATAAGCGCCTTGATAGCGAACCATGTAACATCTGGAAACTGCTCAGGATGATCACGTAACTCATTATTAATCCAATATGCCACCACATCATTACCAAGTTTTCTGAAAGGAGCTTTCTGTACTGTTGGGATACCACCAAGATCTTGAGTATTAGCACCACGCAGCAATGCCCAACCGATATTGGCAGATGGCATTCCTTTTCCATCCTTATTCACATAACTGGCATAAGTCCATTCATTACCACCTACATCTAAGGTATCACGGTCATAGAATTTCCATACTACCAAGGCTGTGTTATCAGGTAGTTTAAAAGATGTCTTAAAAGTGTTCTGCTCTCTATTGAGCACCATGTCGAACGCTTCCCAACGATAGTCGCGCCAACAATAATAAACACCCTTAACCTCTCTAAAGTCTTTAAACAAGTCTTTGGCTGGTTGGTACGTAAGAGTAACATTTGTACCGGGAGTAAGCAATTCCGGCATTACCTTACAAGTAGTTTCCTGCTGTGCATCTGCCAATAATACTGACAGTGCAAGCATAAGTGTTGTAAAATACTTTTTCATCATTTTGTTATTTAGTATCCTTTTTAAGTATTTCTATTACAGTGATCAGCTCGTCCATCAGTCCGCTGGGACTTCCCTGATAGCCACTTGCCCTATAACGTACCTTCCCATTCTTCAGGATAGCTTTCTGAGGGATTCCAGAAGCATTTGGAAAAATGTTTCTGTACAATTCTGCGCCATCGTTTGTTCCTGGTGTATTTTTGTCAAAAGCAATAAGCATGTTATGATAGCCTTTTTCATTCCAATAATCATTCAGTTGTTCTTTTGTTGCTCTGTCTTGGGTATCTACAAAGTAGAATTTCACCTGCGGATCATCAAGATAGTGATCCACAGCCATCTGCATTCCGACAAGGGCAGCACAACAAGGTGCACACCAGGTAGCCCAAAAATCGAGCACCACTATATCATCAGTAGCAAAATCTTCTGAGCGCACCCTACCTCCGTTTATATCTTCAATGTCAAAAGGAGTGAAGCTATCCGACACCAATCCCTGTGCAGCATGTTTCAATAATTCCTCTTTTGCCTCTGGGGTCTTAAGAGAATAAAGATATTCATCAAATCCGGATACTTGTTTAACAGCAAGGTTCTCATAATGTTTTTTCAGCTGTTCCATGAGGTATGGCGTTAGTTTATTTTGAGAGGCAGAGGCTTCTAATGCTTGAATGATCTCCTCTTTTCTACCTATTTGCTCCAGACAGCGTACATATGCCTCATTGCCAGTAGGATCATAATTGAATCGTTCTTCCTCCGGTATCTCATTCATCAACTCAATCCCCTGCTGATAGTGTCCTGTTCGACGAGCCAACTCAGTCATAACCGTCAGGTAATAATTCAAGGTCTGCTGATGCTGGTATCTGGCTTGTAGCGGTGAGACTAAAGAACCGGTCGTATTTCCAGCAAAAGTCAGTTTATTACGCAGTTCCGCTATATAACTTACGGCGATATCATAGTAATCATTAGGATTCCGATCCGGAAATTTCATCGATTGTTTGGGCTGATGTAGGAAAGCATCCTCTATCATACTTGAGTTCATCTCCTTGAGTAACTTCTCCAACTGATCGTATTTCTTTGCGTCGAAGAGCTCTTGTGATAACCTTCTGTAGAAATTGGAATAGAGATAACTCTGATAATCTGGTTTCCGATAGAAATCCATGACAGGGAAATCCTGCCTAACCTGCTTTGCACGATCGAAATAATCGTCACCCTTAACTGAATAAGGAATCTCCATTGCTTTACGTCGGGCTAACCTACCTTGAGGATAACGTTCTGTCATCATCTGATCGATCTCCTGCGACTTCTCTTTGTCGTTTAGTAGGAAAAGATAAGCAAGACTGAGATTGTACAAGGCATCCTCATCGAGTCTTTTTATCCGTGAGATATCATCAACTGTCTTCTGTATCGGTTGAACAGCATTTTCCCCAAAGAGATGTTTATAGAGATTCACCTCCTCATAAAAATAATACTGATGCTTCTTTGGAGCAATCTTCTTCTCTATTTCTATAAGTGATTTCAATAAGTCTCTATCAACTATCTCTTGTTTATCTTCAAAATAACTGGTTACACCCATATATCCAGGTGCTGACATAACAGAAGGGGTGAGAAAGGCAGCCTTGCCAATAGCTGCTCCAGGCATCAATTTATGTTTTTTGTTATACACCTGAAATAGGTACCCTTTGTTATTGTTATTGTCTGTAACTGCCGAATGAGTACTGAATGAATCCTGAAATATGAAGGCAACAAACCCGGCATTTTTTGGAACAACAAAGCTACCTTCCCAAAGATCTTTCCCACTTGTGGTTAATTCCACATCATATACTTTCCAATGATAATCTTCATAGACATAAGCTATTCCGACGACCTGTTTCTTATTTTCAAGTGGGGTACCCTGACAATGATATATAACAAGTACTTTAGAACCTGCTGTTAATTCAGCAGGATCTAAAGTCATACCCCTTTGCTGGGCAGAGCCAAGCAAAGCAAAGGTGAAGACGAATAATGTCAGATAATACCTTATCACATTCATTATCCTACTTCTCTTTTTTCAGAATCTCAATAACTGCTGTTATCTCATCCATCAGTCCACTGGGACTACCACCATAACCTTCTGCACGGTATCTAATACGTCCATTCTTGAGGATAGCTTTCTGAGGAATGCCGGATGTACCTTTGAACATATCACTATACACCTTGTTGTATCCTTTGCTCTCTGAAGATTTATTCTGGTCGTATATCACCTGCATATTGTGGTATTTCCCACGTGCCCATACACGGTCGACAGCACCACCCGGGGTATCTTGTGTCTGTACAAAATAGAATTTCACATGTGGATCATCGGCATATTTATCTACAGCCAGTTGCATACCGGCCAATGCTGCAATACAAGGAGCACACCAAGTAGCCCAAAAATCGAGCACCACTATATCATCCTTACCGAATGAAGCAGAATTGACAGAACCCTTGGCATTATGCATCTGAAGATTGAACGGAGTAAACGGTTCGTTAACTAATCCTTCACGAACATGTTTCATCATCATCTCCTTAGCCTCAGCTGATTTTAATGAAGAGAGATATTCATTAAAAGACTTAGCTGGCTTTTCTCTCAGAGAATCATAATAGGCATGTAGTTTGTCAACAAGAGCTGGTGTCAACTGTGCAGCGGCCGCAGAACTCTTCAAGGCTTGAATAGTTTCATCATGACGTCCTAGTTTTTCCAAGCTGAGAATATATGCCTGATTGCCGGCAGGATAGAGTTTGAAACGTTCACTACCATCAATCTTATTCATATAATCAATAGCATCCTGATAACGTTCACTGCGCTGGAATATCTCCGATTGCACACATAGATAATAGTTCAATGTCTTCTGCTGTGTTTCTTTCATCTGTAAGTCAGTCTGTGAACGACCGTAATAATCGATATTCTCGCCCACCTTAGCCTCCATACAATCTATGATCCGCTTACTGATCTCAACATACTCTTTGGGATCTGTCGGGGCTTTCTGTATCAGCCACATAGGTCCATGCATATAAACATCAGCTGCAGTATTGAAGGATCCCTCTTCCATCACTTCCATCATCTTGTCGTACTTCTTGTCTTTATATAGGCTACGCTCAAGAGCTGAGTAGAAATTGGCATAGGGGAATCCTTGTGGGTCAGGATTCTTTAACCACTCCCTGAAAGGATAATTTTTGCGGAACTCATCAGCAGCCTTATAGAAGTCTTCACCCTGTAATTGAGAGAGCTTAGTGGCTGCCTCACGACGATTTAACATGCTGTATGGCTTCATAGCATTAAATGCATTCAACACGCTGTCTGCTTTCACCTTATCTTTTAAGTCAAACATGTATGTTGACCAGATATTGTACACATCCTCATCGGTCTTATTGGGTTCTGCCTCCAGCACACTAAGAAGATATCGGATACCTCCTTCAGCCTTGTCACCATATTGATGACGGAAGACTGCCTTCATGACATTGAAGAACTTATGTCCTTCTTGGGGAAACATTTTCGTCTCTTTATCCAACCACATCATAATGGCTTCATCGGATATCTCCTGATAGGCCTGACTAAAATAGCCTTGTACGCCCATATTGAGTGATGGTTTACGTAGTAGTCCCCATGCCAGTTGAGCACCTGGTATCGGTTTTTTCTCAGCATCACCTACCATGTAGATATACCCCTGATTATCATTATTATCTATCGTATCAGGAAACTGTGACAGACTGGCTTGAAACTTAAAAGCAACAAGACCACAGTCGGAGGGGATGTCGAATGTTCCTTTCCAAATATTATCCCCACTATTGTTAAGCAGCACATCACAAAGATGCCACTTATAATTGTTATAGGTATAGGCAAATCCGTAGATATGAGCCTCACCTCCTAAAGGACCACCTTTAGCGTCATATGATACGGTTATTGTTCGTCCGGCAACTAACGGTTCTTCTGACAACGTCAGTCTGTTTGTCTGTTGTGCAAAAACAGTTGCTGGCATTATGAACATCAATGCCGACAACATAAAATATAAACGTTTCATAAAAAGCATATCTTTTTTATTATAACGAAGAGACTGTGTCAATATGATAGATAATAATCAATAAAAATCGTTCATTTGACACAGTCTCTTGAATATAGTTTAATTGGCAATAGCCCTCAGATCAAGACCGTAATTATTCTTGAAATGATTGATGATGATATTCCACTTGGTATTGATAAGCGGATACTTCAGGTAGGTTGCCATGAAATCATCTGTGCAGTTCAAGATCATCGTCATATAATACGTACGGTCGTTATTCATGATGGTCTCTTTTGTGGAATTACCCCACGTACTGTACCCTGATGTATATTTATACAACCAGAAGTTTACACCCGATCCCCATGAGTTGGAATAATATTGTGGTAAGAATCCCCTATTAAAGAAATCTTCCTGATCTAACGTATAGGAATAAGCATTAGGAGTTGCCAAATAGAAACGTGGTTCATTGACATAATCTGTAACATCGAAAAATTCTTGCGGGAATGTCATGATACCCTTAGCGATATAGTAATTGATCAAATCAGAGATCAATGCCACTTTCTCTGTCTTTTTCTCAGTTTCCGTCATCTCATCCAGACGGTTCATACCAGCAATAATAATACTATTTCCATCAGTCATCAGACGATGATTATAGTTTGTCTTCATACTGGATGTGGGATCATAGACAATCAAATTGTAGCAAGAGTCTGCCAAGAATACGCGATAAGGTATTCCACCATTTTTAAGAACATCGTCAGAAAGATATTTCAACCAAATATCATTCACATAGTCCAGCATCTTACCTACATTGGCAGGATTTCCAGGAATAACATAGTCGGTACCTCTTGAAGAAGCTTTTCCAGTGTATTTAATCCAGTTAGCATCCTGCTGTGTGAATGAATAGACGAAATAGGAACCGTATTTCTCATACAGTTGTTTGATACGTGCATTATCTGCTGCAGAGGCAGCACCCTGATCTAATTGGTAATCCTCGATAATAGTTATCGGGTCCTCTAAATCTTTATCACTAGTACATGCGATAAAGAAGAAGGAAAACACCAAAGCAGTTATCGTTATATAATAATTCTTCATAACTATATTATTCTTAATTGTTCTTAACTACAGACTGTCTTTCTGACATATTCCTATTTTCACTCTGTTGTAATGAGCGGTTGTTCTCAAGCAGAGCATTAGGAAGCGGAAGCGTATACATAGGATCTTTCTCATTAAGTGTAAAGACATAATGCTGTCCACCCTCATCATAAAGGAATTCATGAGTGATAGCTGGCATACCATAACGACGAAGATCGAACCATCTGTAACCCTCATAGCAGAACTCCTTTCTACGCTCATTGCGAATGGTTTGGAGAAGTTCGTTACCAGAGAGATTTCTGTCTGTATATCCTTTGATTCTCGACTTACAGAAAGTATTCAGGTCGTTCAGAGCATCACCACCCTTGCCTGACAATGCCTCGGCCTCAGCCTTGTTCAGGTAAGCCTCAGCAACACGTATGGTCTGGCATAAAGCAGAATTACCGTAAACCTTTTTGAAAACACCCCAGTCATCGGTCGGAAAACCAAACAAATTGTATCTGATATCATTCATCTGATCGAACAACATAATCAGATCAGTAGCAAAACGACCACATCTGTATGAAGAAGACTCTACACGAGTCCCCGGGCCAAACATCCAAAGCACTTCAGGATTACCATAATCATAAGGATTATATCCGTAAGGCAGAGAATAAGGATCTATCTGAGACATATCAGACAATGACGACTGTTTCAATGCCTTCTTTACCTCAGCAATACACTCATCATACTTATCCATAAAGAGATAAACTCTTGAGAGGATGATATGTATAGCCGGCTGATTGATACGATAGTTACTCTTGACATATTCAAGGGGATCCATCAGTCGGGCTGCTTCTACCAAACCAGGAACAATCAAATCTTCATACACCTCTCTGACAGTAGCACGGGCAATACCCTCATCTGAAAGGTTCGCATTCGTCTTCAGAGGTACACCCAAAGCCTCCTTATTATAATTATAAGGCTCACCGAAAAGATTTACCAACTGGAAATACATCAACGAACGAATAGCCAATGCCTCTGCCTTGACACGGTCTTTATTTTCTTGGTTACCTAAAGCATCATCTATATTATCAAGTACAGCATTACAGCCCATGATCTTCTTATAGAAACCCTTGTAGGCATTCTCTACTGCCTCTACCTTATCACCATAACCGTTCTCATCACACATATATGGTTGCCACTGGTAATAAGCTGCATATTGCAGAGTCTCCATGGAGTTGATAAAAGAGTTGATATAGCCACCTGCATTATTGTCCCAATATGAACTTTGGAAATCAGGAGCACAATCGTCATCTAACATCGAGATAAACGAGAAGTCAGGATTATAATTATCCGGATAGGCATTACCTATAAGGAACTCTGAGAAATCCTCTGTTGTCTTAGGTATCACTTCACTCTGTGACTCTTCCTCCAAGAAATCTCCACAAGATGACATCAAGAGGCAGACAACAGTCAACAGGAAAACAACAGGACTTGTCACTCTCTGTTTTAAACCTATAGTATATATATTCTGTTTCATTTTTAAGTTCTTTTTATTCAACATATTAGAATGACATGTTCAGAGAGAAAGTCAGTGATCTGCGCGCAGGCCAGTTAGCTGTTTCAGGATCTCGTCCTTCCCACTTCTTGTCGAAAGCGATAAAGAATGGATTAGTAAGGCTCAAGTCACAATAGATATTCCTCATACCAAGAGATTTAGCCCAAGTGTTTGGCATATTATATTGCACAGACAGTGAACGACAACGAATGAAGTCTGTCTTTGCCACGCGAACAGTCGAATGGTTATATGCCTCATAAATATTATACTGCATATCTGATGATGTATACGAATTATCTATTGTCAGAGGTAATGTGACATTCAGATTATTAGGTCGTCCCTCAGGAATAGATGGAATATCGGTATTCAATTCATCTCCTGGTTGACGCCATCTGTCAGCCATATATCTTGGTAGGTTCTCTTCCGGACGCGGAGCACCTGATGTTGCAAAATAACTCGGCAAGTATGTCTTAGCACCGAAAGACATTGCAAAGGTTGCGCGTAAATGGAAGTTCTTATAACGTAAAGAGGTATTCATACCACCAAAGAGATTAGGCTCTCTTGTTCCGGCTTTAACGAGGAAATCGGTATAATCTGTTGCATTTGTTATATCCAACTTGTTAAAGGTAGGACGACCTTTCTCATGATCCAGACCGGCAAAGTCGAATGCATAGAAAGTACCGTATTCATCACCCTCTTTAATAAATGTACCATTCAGGTAGTCGGTAAGTGTATTCACACGGTCTTTGCTATCTACGCTGTTCTTCACCTTGCTGGTATTGAAAGAGAGAGACCAAGTCCAATCACGTGTTCTGATTGGCGTGACACTGACGATCAGTTCGTATCCTTTGTTTCTCATGGTCGTGCCATCGATATATGCTGCATCAACACCATATTCAGCACTTACCTCTCTGGATGCGAGGACATTACTCTTCTTGTTATACATGTTGAAACCAGCACTTAAACGGCCATTAAAGAATGAGAAGTCAACACCTAAGTTCCAGTCTTTGGTCTTCTCCCAGCCCAAATCAGGATACGGCAAAGAAACCAATGACAGATAGTACTGATGGTAATAGGTATGTAATCCTCCATCTTTGGCTATCAGATAAGGTGATACTGCTGAGACAGCATTTCCACGCCAACCATAAGCAAATGAGATGTCAAACATATCATACCAGTCGCGTGCCCACTCCATGAAATGTTCTTCTCCGATACGCCATTTAGCACCTAAGGAGAAGGATGGGTTAAAACGCTTATTCTCATCCTGTCCAAAACGGTTAGAGGCATCCATACGAGCATTCATGTTCAGCACATAACGGTTATCATAGCTATACACAGCCGTGAAATACTCACTTAAGGTGTTGGACTTTGTATTGGTCACATTTGAACCTGCTCTCATATTTTCTGCCAGGTCGGTAAGACTTCGATAACCTGTTACATTATCGAGAGTAGCTAACGACGGAACAGTAGCAAATGTCTCACCACGGTATTTCAGATATCCATAACGAAGGTTGGTCTCACCATCCACCTTATTGGAAGTAACCTGTGCTCCAAGATTCAGTGTCACAGAGTGCTTATCAGCGAACAACTTATTAAAGACCAAAGCACCACGGAAAGAATAGTTGATAGTGCTGTTGTTCTGCATATTCAACAATCCTCCATAAGGCAGGATACTGGAAGCTTCTTCACGAGAGTTAACCGGAGCTTCACCATATTCATAACCACGAATTGAAGAGATATAATTAGAATATTCTGTTGCCCACGACTTGATGTTACTGTTTGCCATTGAGAAGGATCCACTTCCCTGGAATTGCAGACAATCTAAAATATTCCACTTCAGATTTAATGCTCCTTGGAAGGTTTTACCGATATTTTTACTACCAGTATTGTCTATCTCATTCAGAATATTGTAATTATAATAATACCTATTAGCATACGAATAACTTGTATTACCATATTTATCATGATAGAAATAGGTCCCGTCATCATTATAGGCAGCAATACTACGAGTAGTATTCATGGCATACTCATAAGGACTGACACCATAAGCGAAGTCAGTTGTCTTACGGAAACTACCGTTCATCATCAGGTCGATAACCAGTTTCTTACTGACACGGAATGTGGTATTCGAGCTGGCAGTGAAACTGAACATATCATTACCTTTCGCCTCACCAGAAGTATTATTCACGCCTAAGGATATACGGCTGGACACCGTATTGGTACTGGCGGAAAGACTGATGTTGTGATTCGTACTGAAAGCGGTTCTGAAAAGCAGGTCAAACCAGTCGGTGTTCATCATTTCAAGTTTTCTGAACTCCTGCTCAAACTCCTGACGTGTAATCTTCTTATCTCTCAGTTGTGAGATGAGTCCAGCATAACTGATATTCAACACGTCATTCGTATACTGATTTCTGTCTTGCCACATTTCCTGTTGAAACTGCATATACTCCTGAGAGTTCATCATATCATACAAGCCATAACTGGGTCTTTCAGTCAAGGTCATATTACCATTATAATTAACACTCAGACCACTACCCTGCTTGGCTTTCTTCGTGGTGATGACAATGACACCATTTGAAGCCTGTGAACCATAAATAGCTGTAGCAGAAGCATCCTTCAATACTGTGATCGTCTCAATATCAGCAGGGTTCAACCAAGAGATTGCATTTCCTGCAGTCTCTGTCAATTCATCCATATTACTGGAAAGAGGACTGGCATCGTTGGGTATAGGGGTCGGATTGGTCTGTATCACATCATCAACGACCCAGAGGGGTTCTTGATTACCAAGGATAGTACTGGTACCACGAATACGGATCTTTGGGGTTCCACCCACTTTACCAGTCGTATTGATTACCGACATACCCGGAATAATACCCTGTAGCATCTGATCTATCGTAGCCTCACTAGCTATTTTAATATCATCAGCCCTTACTTGTGTCACAGCACCAACATACTCGCCTCTTTTATATGTACCATATCCTGTGACAATCACATCGTCGATCATATTGTCAGAGACCATGGAGATTGTACCGTCTTTAGCAGCAACAGTAGCTGTCTTCATACCCAAATAGGAAATTTGCAGCTTGTCATTGTCAGCAACACCGTCAATAGTAAAACGGCCGTTGGCATCTGCTACGGCAACAAGGTTTTTACCAACCACCTGTATCGTAGCACCCATCAACGGTTCACCGTTATCATCAACCACCTGACCGGTAACCTTTTTACCGCCTCCTTGTTTGTTAACAGACTTTGTGTCTGGTGTGATGTAGATGTAATTCTTGTCAACAGAATACTTGAGAGGTAGCCCACTGATCAGGTTACGAACAACAACATTAATGTCTTTTTCATTAATGTTTTTCGTGACTCTGAAACGGTTCAGGTCATCATTGGTGAACATGAACTTGTAGTTGGAGTTCTTTTCAATCATTCGCAACACTTTAGGTAGTGGCTCATTCTGAACATTAACCACGATTGCTTTTGATTGAGCATAGGTTTCCTGTCCCACAAAAAGACATAGCAGAAGTATGAACAACTGCAGAAACCAGAGTTTTCTTACTGTTTTTTTCATATCATTCTCATCAGTGATTAGTAATATTTGCTTACTAGACGAGAAGGATAAGAAATCGGGCACTGAATAATAAAAATAATTGAAAAAGGGCTTACTTTAAAGTAAACCCTTTTATATCGTATCAATCAATAAAGATTGTATTGTTGTTAACCGTGGCATGAACCTTCTGAAGCATATTCAATTGTTCTACGATCTTCTGGATACTGCAGTCACGCTCACAGAAGAAATGCATCTTAATTTTACAAAAATCAGGATTACGGAATACAATATTCACATTATACCAACTACCTATTTGCTTCATCATTTTCTCCAGAGGCTCATCATCAAAGAAGAAATAGCCGTCCTTCCAATAGCTGTACAGATCTGTATCCACCTCTTTAATATTAAAGGCTGAGGTGTTCGCTTCAAAAACTGCTTGCATACCGGGTGTCAACGTAAATTCATTGTTATTTCCTTTTGAATATACAGAAACCTTACCTTTTACCAGCGTTATTTCACAGTCATCAGTGTCATGAACTTGGGTATCTGTGTTCTTCTTCATGCGGATATTAAACTCTGTGCCCAGTACACGTGTATAAATATCTCCAGATTTGACGATGAAGGGATGAGTAGCATCAGGAGAAACCATGAAATAAGCTTCTCCATCCAACTGAACTACACGGCTACTGCCTGCAAAACGTGTAGGATAAACCAGTCTGCTACCTGCATTGAGCCATACTGTAGAACCATCTGACAATAAGATTCTGAACGTCTTTCCCTCAGGTATCGTCACAGTATGTGATTCAATAATATTACTGTTCAACTGGTTATAGGCAATCGTCAGTTCATCAGTCTGTGACACCTCACTACCGAGTTTCGAGATATTCTGTTTATTGAAAACGACACTGTTACCTTGGTCTGATGTAATGACGATGTCTCTTGCAGCATCATTAGCCTTGTATACCACGTATTTACCAGAGAATTCATCGTGTGTCTGTTTCTGTCTGTTCCACGTAAAGACAAACGCCAACAACAGAACTGCAGCCGCTGCTGTAATATAATTAATGTATGGTTTTAGAACAAATCGTCTGGCAGTAGTATCATTGAGTTGCAGGCGCTGCCATTCCATATTAGGATCTGGAACATGTGCATTATTTTTGTCTATAGCTTTCTTGATAGCAAATAGGTCTTTTGTGTCTTTCATACAAGAATCATCCTGAAGAAGGCGAACGATCTCTTCATCCGTCAGCTCCTCAGACTGCTCCATAAGTTTGAGCGCATTTTCCATCTCCGACAATTCAATGTCAGAGATGTCTAACGATTCTTCTATGTTAACTTTATCATTCATTTCGATACTTTTATTAATAGACGATTAAGGTAAATAATAGGGCACTAATAAATTAAATAAAATTTGAATTATTATTTGAAAGAACTTCTTTTCGAATATGAGAGAGTGCTGCCATAATTAATTTCTTTACATAACTCGTACTTATATTTAACTCATCTGCTACATCACGATATTTCATTTTCTGGAAATAACACATCTCAAGAACCTTCCGAGGCAACTCTGGTAATGTTTCAATAGAATGATAGATAGCATCCAGACGTTCATCATCCTCATTATATTGCTCGAATGACTCGGAAGTGACTGCTTTATAAAAATCGATGTATTTCTTCTTAACCTGTTCTCTTCGTAAATGATCCAGACATTTGTTCTTTACAGCATGATACATGTAGGCTTTCCATTGGTCAACAGTGCCATCACAGTATTTTTCCCAGACAAGTTGAGTGCACTCACTTACCATATCACGACTTAGCTCCTCGTCATCCAACAAGTGATAAGCCGTAAAATAGTAAAATGAATAATTCTCTTTAAAGAATGACTCAAAAGCTTTTATTCGTGCACTCTTGTCAAACATTATAATTAGGTATGAAAACCTCAATCATGCAGACATACATAAAGTAAGTCCCTAAACCATAAATCCTAAACTCTAAACTATGAACTATGAACTCTAAACTATGAACTATGAACTACTCATACACCTCCTCAATGCCATTGAGTCCGTTGGCATCAGCGGGACTAGCACAGGGATCATAGCCTTCAGGGATATCAAATTTCTCATCTGGATTATAACCTAACGACTTGTCAGCAAAGACTTTCTGCATGTAATACGCCCAGATAGGAAGGGCCATGTTCGCACCCTGTCCCATCTTCATCGAGTCGAAGTGGATGTCACGGTCTTCGCCACCTACCCAACAGCCACTGACCAATGACGGCGTGAAGCCCATAAACCAAGCATCCGAATTACGGTTCGTCGTACCGGTCTTACCACCCATCTCACATTCTATCTTATAACGGTAACGCATACGACTACCAGTACCACCGTCCATCACACCCTTGAGCATCACCAGCATCTTGTTAGCACTCTCCTCGCTGATCACCTCGTTGACACGTGGCTGGAACTCAGCCAGCGTATTCCCTTCATTATCAGTGATCTTCGTCACGAACAAAGGAGCACAACGGATACCATTATTAGCGAAGGTGGTATAGGCACTGACCATCTCACCCACACTTACCTCATTAGGACCGAGACAAAGAACGATAGACGGATAGATGCCCGGCGTACTGATACCGAAGTCATTAAGTGTCTGCACAAAATCGTTCGGATCGATACGACTCATCAGATAAGCAGAGATCCAGTTGTTTGACTGGGCCAGTCCCCACTTCAGCGTTACCATCTGTCCATATCTCGAACGACTACTGTTACGCGGTGTCCAGTTGCCGTAGCTCCGTTGTACGTTAGGTGCCACATCACAAGGGGACAGTCCGTGTTCCATCGACAAGGAATAAAGGAACGGTTTGATGGTAGAGCCTACCTGTCTGCGGCCGTCCATCGCCATGTCATATTGGAAATGATGATAGTCGAGTCCACCCACATAGGCTTTTACATACCCCGTATGTGGATCCATGCTCATGAAACCGGAACGTAGGAATTTCTTATAGTAACGGATAGAATCTAATGGAGTCATGGTCGTGTCTATATCCCCACGATAAGTAAAGACACTCATCTCTAAGGGTTTACGGAAGGCAGCCTGTATCTCTTCCTCACTGGCGCCATTGCTTTTCATCACCCGATAGCGCTCACTCTGACGGATTGAACGGTTCAGGATGGCAGACACCTCCTTCGCAGTCAGCGCATCCGTAAACGGTGCATTAGGCTTTGCCCTGTTCTCTTTGTTGAATTCCGGTTGCAGATACTGTGCCACATGACGATAGACAGCATCCTCAGCATACGCCTGCATACGGGAGTCGATCGTCGTATAGAACTTCAGTCCATCCGTATATATATTATAAGGTTGTCCGTTCTTCTTATGGTTCTTGTTACACCATCCATAAAGCGGATCGTTTTCCCATGTCAGTGAATCGATCACGTATTTATTCTTGTTCCAAGAAGGATAATCCGAACGATTCGGTTTTTTTGCCATCACATATTGACGCATGAACTCACGGAAGTATGTTGCCAATCCCTCTTTATGATCCTTACGATGGAAATGCAGGACGAGAGGCTCGTCTTTCACGCGATTGTAAGTACTGTCAGCCAGATAACCAGCCTTCACCATCTGGTTAAGCACCACATTACGTCGTTCCTGACAACGTTCGGGATATCTCACAGGATTGAAATAAGAAGGGTTCTTACACAGTCCGATGAGGGTTGCCGACTCTGCCAGTGTGAGATTCTTGGGTTCCTTATTAAAATAGGTGTTACTGGCGGTCTTGATACCTACCGCATTATGCAGGAAATCGAAGTAGTTGAGATACATCGAGATGATCTCTTCCTTGGTGAAGTTATGCTCCAGTTTGATGGCTATCACCCATTCTATAGGTTTCTGTAGGAGTCGTTCCATCGTACTGTGAGCTGTAGAGGAATACAACTGCTTAGCCAACTGCTGGGTAATGGTTGAACCGCCACCGGCACTGGTCTGACGGAGGATACCACGCTTCAGGATAGCACGTCCTAACGCAATGAAGTCAATACCCGAATGATCATAGAAACGCTGGTCCTCAGTGGCTACCAATGCCTGGATCAGTTCAGGTGAGAGGTTGTTGTAGTCAACCATCACACGATTCTCCCTGCCGGAGCTCCACGTTCCCATCACTTTACCATCTGCAGAGAAAATCTGCGAGGCATACTTACTGATAGGGTTCTGGAGGTCATCCACATTGGGCATATACCCTACCCAACCATTCCATATGGCAACAAAGCCCACTACGAGGGCTGCTATACCTATTAATAATGTTCCCCAAAGGAAACGTATAAACGCCTTTCTCATCTATATGACAGCATAAAATATTAGCAAATGCAAAAATACACATTTTATTCGAAAAAAATAGAGAATAAATAAAAAATAATGTGTATCTTAGCGCTCGAAATAAAAAAAAACATCAGCAAATATGAAAAAACATGATTTTGTAACGATTGCCGATTTGACCAAAGAAAAGATCCTTTATATGATCAAGATGGCGCAAGAGTTCGAAAAACATCCCAACAGAGAAATACTGAAAGGAAAAGTGGTGGCAACCCTTTTCTTTGAGCCTTCCACCAGGACACGACTGAGTTTTGAAACAGCTGCCAACCGCCTTGGAGCCAGGGTGATAGGCTTCGCAGACCCGAAGGTTACCAGTGGTACCAAAGGAGAGACTTTGAAAGATACCATCCTGATGGTAAGCAACTACGCTGATGTTATCGCCATGAGACATTATATAGAAGGAGCCGCACGCTATGCCAGCGAGATCGCTCCCATTCCTATCATCAATGCCGGCGACGGAGCCCATCAGCATCCCTCCCAGTGTATGCTCGACCTATACACCATCTACCAGACGCAAGGAACACTTGAGAATCTGAATATCTACTTGGTAGGTGACCTGAAATACGGTCGTACGGTACACTCGCTGATCATGGCCATGCGCCATTTCAATCCTACCTTCCATTTCATTGCTCCCGAGGAGTTGGCCATGCCCAATGAATATAAGTTGTACTGTAAAGAAAACAACATCAAATATGTGGAGCACACGGAATTCAACGAGGAGATTATCAGTGATGCAGATATTATCTACATGACACGTGTGCAGAAAGAACGTTTCTCCGACTTGATGGAATACGAACGGGTGAAAAATGTCTATATCCTGAAGGCCGACATGTTGGATAACTGTAAGGAGAACATGAAGATCATGCACCCCCTGCCACGTGTGAACGAGATAGCCTATGATGTAGACGAGAATCCACACGCTTATTATATCCAACAGGCACAGAACGGACTCTATGCCCGTGAGGCGATCATCTGCGACGTGTTGGGAATAACCCTCGAGGAAGTAATGAACGACAAGACCATTATTAGTTAAGAGTGAAGAGTGTAGAGTGTAAAGTGTAAAGTGTAAAGTGTAAAGTGTAGAGTGTAGAGTGTAAAGTGTAAAGTGTAGAGTGTAGAGTTATGATTACCATTCGGGGACTGGCTCTGTCATGTGCCTGTTCCCGAATATGACCATTAGTAATAAATAACAAAACAAAATAATAATGAATAAGAAAGAACGATTGGTTGCCGCCATTGAGAACGGCACAGTGATTGACCATATACCGGCAGATAAGACCTTCCAGGTAGCTAATATGTTGCGTCTTCATGAACTGCCCACCCCTATCACCATCGGTAATAATTATATCTCTAAGTTGGTAGGAAAGAAAGGTATTATCAAGGTGGAGAACAAGTTTTTCACCAACGACGAGATATCCCAACTGTCTGTAGTGGCCCCCAATGTGGTACTGAACATCATCAAGAATTATGAGGTGATAGAGAAAAAACGGGTTGAGACACCCGACATGCTGCAAGGTATCGTCAAGTGCAACAACCCCAAGTGCATCACCAATAATGAGCCCATGGCCACCATCTTCCATGTGATAGACAAGGAACAGGGTATCCTGAAATGCCACTACTGCGACAAAGAGCAGGATATCAATATGGTGGAGTTGGTGTAAAGTTAGTTCAAAGTTCATAGTTTAGAGTGTAGAGTTAGCAGGCTTTGCCTGCAAAGTTATCGTTAACATTAACGTTGATAATTAACTATTAATTATTAACTATTAACTATTAATTCTTTGGTTATTCTTTCACTATTTCATACCTTTGCAGCATCTTAATAACTTATTAAATAAATAGAGAAAACACGATGAAAAAAGACGTTGAGATCTTTGATCTCATTGAAAAAGAGCACCAGCGCCAGTTAAAAGGCATGGAGTTGATCGCATCAGAGAACTTTGTCAGCGATCAGGTTATGAACGCCATGGGCAGCTATTTGACCAACAAATATGCTGAGGGTTATCCCGGCAAACGCTATTATGGCGGCTGTCAGGTAGTAGATCAGGTTGAGCAACTGGCTATCGACAGAGTATGCAAGCTCTTCGGTGCTGAGTATGCTAACGTCCAGCCACACTCCGGTGCACAGGCAAACGCTGCTGTGCTGTTAGCTGTGCTGAAGCCCGGTGATACCTTTATGGGTCTGAACCTTGACCACGGTGGTCACCTCTCTCACGGATCAAAAGTAAACACCAGTGGTATTCTCTATAATCCCATCGGTTACAACCTGAATAAAGAGACAGGAAGAGTGGATTACGATGAGATGGAAGCACTGGCATTGGAGCATAAGCCAAAGCTCATCATCGGTGGTGGTTCTGCCTATAGCAGAGAGTGGGACTACAAGCGTATGCGTGAGATTGCCGATAAGGTAGGTGCTTTGCTGATGGTTGACATGGCTCATCCTGCCGGACTCATTGCTGCCGGACTCCTTGAGAACCCAGTTAAATACGCACATATCGTTACATCTACGACCCACAAGACCTTGCGCGGTCCGCGCGGTGGTATTATCCTAATGGGTAAGGACTTTGAGAATCCTTGGGGCCTGAAGACACCAAAGGGTGTTACAAAGATGATGAGTCAGCTGCTCAACAGTGCAGTCTTCCCCGGACAACAGGGTGGTCCGCTGGAGCATGTCATCGCTGCTAAGGCTGTTGCCTTCGGTGAGGCTCTGCAACCAGAGTTCAAAGAGTGGGCTAAGCAGGTACAGAAGAATGCGAAGGTGCTGGCAGAAGAGTTGGTAAAACGTGGTTTCTATATCGTAAGTGGTGGTACCGACAACCATTCTATGCTCGTTGACTTACGTCCGAAGTACCCTGAGTTGACTGGTAAGGTGGCTGAGAATGCGCTCGTCGCTGCTGACATCACCGTCAATAAGAACATGGTACCTTTCGACAGTCGTTCTGCTTTCCAGACATCCGGTCTGCGTTTAGGAACACCGGCCATCACTACCCGTGGTGCTAAGGAAGACCTGATGGTGCTCATCGCAGAGTTGATCGAGGAAGTGCTAAACGATCCTACCAACGAGGAGGTTATCGCTCGTGTACGTGCCAAGGTGAACGAGACAATGAAGGATTATCCGCTCTTCGCATATTAATCCACCTTATTAATAATATAATAGAGAGATGAAAGTCTCTCTATTATTTTTTTACAATGATGCTTATAACACTGATCTGCTCACTCCTGTTGAATACGGTCTCCATCGATGACACTGAGGTAGATACCCTATCTCAGGAACCTTCACGTATCGGTGCTCAGTTGTCGGTACTACCGGGAACTGTCATCAGTGTGGACCGATATCAGAGGAGTTGGATGAGGAAGCATCATAACATGGCTATCGACGCACGACTGAACTACCGGGCCTTGCCGAAAGACAGTGACTATTATGCGGAGGATTATCACTACCCCACTCTTTCTGTTGGAATGATCTATCATCTCAACCACGGGGTGACGATGCATAAGGATCCTGAAGAGTACCCCCGTATCACACAACTGGATCACGATGTGCAGATGGGAAATATCATTAGTTTCTATGGTGCCTTCAGCCGTCCGATACTACGGAAGAAACGATGGGAACTCGACTACACCTTAATGGTTGGCACAGGATACAGTCATCGCAAATACGATAAGTACAACAATATAGACAATGAGATGATCGGTTCACGCTGGCTCATCTTCTTCGGATTGGAGACGTCACTGAGCTACCAACTGACGAAAGACTTTGCCTTGCAGACCGGTGTCACCTTCTATCATCACAGCAACGGCACCCTGAGCCGCCCTAACAAAGGATGTAACGTCGTGGCACCCCATATCGGTGTCAGCTACCGACCTTATCAGGAAACGACGACAGTGGATAAAGTCACCCATCATCCGTTCAAGCCTTACATCTATGGGAATATCTCCCCGGGTATCGGACTGCGCACGTTGTTTGAGGACTGGGTGTACACACAGTTTAACGTCCCACATGATGATCCCCAGTACCTTACCAGTCACTTTAAGACCTACGTCACCTACTCGCTGCAGGCCGATGTGATGTACCGCTATGCCCGACGTTGGGCTTCCGGCCTCGGCTTCGACGTGTTTTACGGCAATTACTGTAAACGAGCGGAAGAAGTAAACAAGGTTTACGGTCATGAGGAGAAACTCAGTCCGTGGTCATTGGGGTTATCCGTCAAGCATGAGGTGTTCTACCATCGTCTCTCATTGGCCATCTCCGCAGGCTACTACCTCTATCGTAACATGGGCCACTGGGCTACCAAACAAGAGAAATCATACTATGAGCGCATCGGCATCAACTATGCGATACCCCATCTGGGAGGTATCAAGATCGGTGCTCATATTAAGGCCCACCTCACAAAAGCCGACCTTACAGAACTTGTAATAAGTGTTCCAATTGTAAGAGATCGTCGTCTGTTGTCATCCAACTGATGACGAAACGACAGACGTCACGGTGCTCATCATAGTCACACCACTTTCCGAAGACCACCTCTTTCGACAGTTTCTCTTTCTGTTCCTTCGTCAGGATGACAAACTGCTGGTTGGTAGGAGAATCCAGGAACAACGGAATCTGATAATGCTGAAAGAGACGTTTCAGTTGCATGGCTTTCTCCATAACTCCTTTTGAGATACGCTCATACAGGTTGTCGGTAAACAAAGCATCAAACTGAACACCCACAAGACGTCCCTTTGCCAGAAGTGCCCCATGTTGCTTGACAGTAGTAAAGAAATGCTTCGGTGTATTGTTGTGGGTGAAGACAACGGCTTCTCCACAAAGTGCGCCCACCTTCGTACCTCCGATATAGAAGACATCACAATGATGAGCCAAGAACGGTAAAGAGATATCGTTATCAGGCGCCATCAACCCATAACCCAATCGTGCGCCATCGATAAAGAGGGGCAACTCATATTCCTTGCATACATCATAGATATCACTCAGTTCCTGTGCAGTATAGAGCGTACCGTATTCCGTAGGGAAGGTGATATAGACGAGTCCCGGGAACACACAATGGTCTTTGTTCTCATCCGCATGAAAGGTTATCAACCAGTTACGCAGATCCTCCACCTTGATCTTTCCCTGATATTCGGGAAGGGTGAGCACCTTATGACCGGTCATCTCCACAGCACCAGACTCATGCACATTGATATGCGCGGTCTCTGCCGCCAGCACACCCTCATAGACCTGCAGCATCGCATCGATAACCACCATATTCGTCTGGGTACCACCCGTCAGGAAGAACACCTCAGCATCATCACACCCACAGGCATGGATGATCTTTTTACGGGCAGCCTCACTGAACTGATCAAAACCATAACCGGAGGTGAGCTCACGGTTGGTCTCTACCAGATGCTGGAGAACTTCCGGATGGACACCATTGTTGTAGTCGCTTTCAAAAGAAATCATTTCTCTTTATCGGAAAAATTATAACCGGATCCGTCAAAACAGTGTGTACAAACCTTACACTTAGGTAAGCCGATAGCACGCAAGAGAGTCTCTATCTTATTGAAACGTACACTCGTAAGTCCCAGACGCTTACCGATTTCCTCCACCATACGCTTGTATTCCGGACTGTCGGTTGTGGCATATTCCTTCAACTTCGCATTGGGATCACCTTCAAAGTCATTGATAATCCTGCGGGTGATCAACTCCAAGTCCGACTTCGATGCAGTAAAACCGATGAATGGACAACTATATACCAATGGAGGACAGGAGATGCGGGCATGTACCTCTTTGGCTCCGTAGTCAAAGAAGGTCTTGACATTATCACGCAACTGTGTTCCTCGTACGATGGAGTCATCGCAGAACACCACCCTCTGGTTCTCCAAGATGGCACGGTTAGGTATCAGCTTCATCCTTGCCACGAGATCACGTCGGCTTTGTTTGCTGGGGGTGAACGAACGGGGCCATGTGGGGGTATATTTCAGGACGGCACGTTTGTAAGGGATGCCCTTACCTTCAGCATATCCCAAAGCAGTACCGATACCACTGTCGGGAATACCACAGACACAGTCGGCAGGAGTATCATCTTCCTTACCTAATGCCTTACCGATCTCTTCCCGTACATATTCCGTATTGACATTCTCATAATCACTGGCAGGAAAACCATAGTACACCCAAAGGAAGGCACAGATCTGCTCACGTTCGAAAGCAGGCTGCAACACCTCAAAGGAGTCGGCTTTGATCTTCACGATCTCACCGGGACCCACATCACGGATAGGCTGATAATTGAGGTTGGGTAATGCCGCTGTCTCACTGGCCACGGCAAAG
>JAEEZP010000287.1 GCA_016291915.1 Prevotella sp.
AAGCCTTTGTCTCTTTCAGAAGATTCTGAGAGAACTGCAGGGAGAGCATCGATGCCTCTTCGGTGAGGGCACGCAGACGTTCTTTCCCCTCCTCATCCAGCAGGGCTCCACTCCTTACAAAACCGTCGTAACAGTTGTCTAACAGCATCTTCTCCTCGGGAGTCAATTTACGATGATGCAGATGCACGGCTTTTACCCGTTCAAACAACTGCTTGTTCAACCGTATATCGTTGGCATGCTGGGTGAGGATAGGTTGCATCTTTTGGGCCAAGGCATCCATCTCGTCGTTGGTCTCGGCACTCAGCAGGTTGAAGAAGACAGCAGATACACGGTCCAGCAGATCGTAATATCCTTCCTTGTCTTTCTCTGTATTGATGATGGTATTGTCGAAAGTGGGTTTGGCAGGGTTGTTAATGGTCTTGTCGATCATCTCATTATCCCTGCGTATTCCTTCCATGAAGGCCTCTTCGAAGTCTTCCAGTCGGATACGGTCAAAAGGCACAGTATCATGCAACGTATGGTAGTCTTCGAAAAAGGGGTTTACTCTTATCTTTTCATTCATACTAATCGGTTCTTACTAATGTTGCTCTTCCCCAGAGACAATCGTCAGGAGAAGGGTGTCAAACACTCATACTCCTTAGGATTTTTAATATCATGCAAAGATACGGTAATTATTCTAATCCTTATGAGCCTAGTCGTTTTTTTTAACGAAATTTATTCATATCAGTTGTTCCAATGCATGAAAGTGTATCACTCCCCGGGTGAGGTCAATCACTTTCTCCTCTGCCATCTTGTTTAATTCCCGTGAGATATTCAGTCTGCTTTCCGATAACAGATGTCCCAAATCCTCCATCTTGACATACAGGATCTTTTCTCCGGCAGGATGTATACACCTGCTTCCCACGAAGTGGATGATCTTACTCCGGATATCTTTCGGGGGTGTACGCCATAACAGTCTGCTCACCCGTTGACTCTGTGTGCTGATCATATTCAGGATGTTGATGCGGAAAATCTGGTATTCGTCAGAGAGGTTGACAATCTCCCGTTTGCTGATTCTTACCATCTGACAAGGTCCGTCGGCAACGAACGATTTCGTGAAACGTTGTGTAAAACCGAAGAGGCATTCTGGTTGGAGGATATCGGGTGCAGAGAGTGTCTCGGTGATGCGGTAACTATTGTCGTATGCCTTGCTGATGGCGGTGATATTACCTCGCAATAGGAAATAGAGATAGGTACATTCCGAGCCTTCTTCCACGATAGTCTTACCATTGGAATAATTCTCGAATCCCAATGGCGTATGGGCTAAAACTTTATTCATGTCTGTCTTGCTCATCCCCTGAAACAGAGGAAGTTCAAGCATCTTCTCTAAACTTTTTGTCAAAGGCATGTTATTCCACTATTTTATCTTTCAATGCAGGGGAATACCATACGGCATACTCGTCATTCTCATCGGTATATATAAAGTATGCCATCAGTTCGGGATGATGTTCCAACACCTTTTGTGCTTTCTCTAATCCGAGCACCATAAAAGAGGTGGCGTAAGCATCCGCTGTAGCACAGTTGTTGGCTAAAACGGTTGCTGAGAGGATATTGTGTTGCACGGGGTATCCTGTCTTAGGATCGATGGTATGTGCATATTTCTTTCCATCCTTATAGTAGAAATTCCGGTAGTTACCACTGGTGGCCATCGCCTTGTCGGTGATATTCAACACCGTCTGCAGTTCGTTACCTATATTCAACGAGTCTTCCGTTGGCTTGGTAACTCCGATATGCCAGGGTTCCTTCCGGCTGTTCATACCACTGGTCACGATCTCCCCGCCGATCTCAACCATAAAGTTCTTGATGTCGCGTTTCTTCAGGAAATGGGCCACCACATCACAGCCATAGCCTTTGGCAATAGCACTGCAGTCGAGCATGATACGAGGGTCTTGTTTGATGACCTTTCCGTTGGTGATCGATATCTTTTCGTATCCTGTAATGGCGAGGATACTGTCAACAGTCTCTTTGCTGGGTGTCTGTTCTTTCTTGAATCCGAATCCCCACATGTTCACCAGTGGGGCAACAGTGATGTCGAAGGCACCTTCTGTCTCTTTGGAAATCTGCTGGGCCAGTTGTACTACCGAGAGAAACATCTCATTGGTCTTCACATCGCTCTCGTTACGGTTTATCTGTGAGATGATGGATGACTCGTTGAAGGGAGACAGTGACTGGTCCACTTTCATGAGTTCTGCACGTATCTCTTTTTCCAGATTCTCATCATATTGATAGGTAATATGATAGACTGTCCCGAAAATCATGCCCGTATTATTCTGATAGGGCATGGTACGCTGATGACGGATGATCAGTATTGTTCCGATAATCAGCAATGCGAGGAATGCCAGTTGAAAGGTTCTTTTTCTCTTTTCAGTCATGTTTCTCAGATGTCAAAGATGATATTAAAGGTAGCCCCTATATTGGTCCTTCCATGTTTTCCGAAGCCGGGCACATACCAACAGTTGTCAAAATCGTCGATATGAGAGAACAGCCGGTTACGATAACGTACACTCCATCCCATGTGAAGGGGCCCCCACAAGGTGGCATCCACACCGGCCACCAGTTCGAGCCAATGATAACTGGCTTTCACTCCTTCTGCCTCATAAGGTGCATGATCACCCCATACGGGATCTTTCAATCCCAGACTACCGATATCGAACTTAAAAAATGTCAGGGCATAGCGCACACCGGCAAATAATCGGTATTTGTCGTGCTTGTCTTTCATCATGTTGAAGTCGATACCTACACGTCCGTAGGGAGCACTTGTCTTATACGACACGTCGGTGGCTTCATCCACATGGTCACAACTGCCAAGTCCGATCTCAACCGTAGGGAAATAGTAGTCCTTCAGGTTGATACGCAATGCTGCTTCATACTGTCCGTAGTCACTGATCATGCGCTGGATGGGTCCGAAAAGATCCACAGACACGGCAAAGCCATTTAACAGTGGCACGGTATCGGGCTGATGAATAATCTTTTTCTTTATCGATTGGGCATTGCCGGCTGCCGGTATGAGCAGCAGGATACTAACGATCAGCCCTAAGGTAGATATAGAAATGCGCTTTGCCTTTGTCATAGGTAACTTCCGGGTTTTTGACAACGATAGAGTCGATCATATGTTTGGTATGCTCCACACCGGTAATGGTATGGAAGAAGGACGGGTTACAGTTGACCGATTCAAAATGATTCCTGTTTTCTTTCCTGATGGTGACGGTGTCCACGATATCAGCATCTTTGAAAAGGAAAAAGAGAACATCCTCCGTCTGCTGGTAACTGATGGGTAGGTAAAACTCGCTGATGTTAGCTATCTTATTCAGAAGGACAGCATCCTGTTCGGGTGTTTTCTGGAAACTGATCACACTCAGTGAGTCTTTCAGCGTGTCTGCAACGCCATTGGCTTTATACAACTGATACACGGTATATACCGAACTGTTCATCGGACAGTCCACACTGCTGCATGCGCAGATACCGAACGCAAGCAGTAGCCATAAGCCATGTAGGTGTCGTGTAATATTTCTTCTTGTCATAATCAAGGAGTGTTAGTCCTCCAAGCGTACTGTCTCAGCAATCTGATAGTCGTTACGGCCGGAAGACGATCTGCTGATCAGGTCGCCGATGAACCCGGCAAGGAAGAACTGTGTTCCGATAATCATCATTACCAATGAGATATAGAAATAGGGTGAGTCGGTCACCAGGCGGTGAGCTATACCGTGGGAGAGTGCCCACAGTTTGTCAACACCGATGATGATAGCGGCTATAAAACCGATGAAGAACATGATGGTCCCTAAGAAACCGAACACGTGCATCGGTTTCTTTCCGAAGGTAGAGAGGAACCACAGGGTGAGTAAGTCGAGGTATCCGTTGACAAAACGGTTCAGTCCCATGAACTTACTTGAGCCATACTTACGTGCCTGATGCTGTACTACCTTCTCACCGATCCTGTCGAATCCGGCATTCTTGGCCAGGTAGGGGATATACCTGTGCATCTCACCGTAAACCTCTATATTCTTCACTACCTCCTGACGATAGGCTTTCAGTCCACAGTTGAAATCATGCAGGTTCTTGATGCCGCTGATCTTCCTTGCCGTGGCATTGAAGAGCTTGGTGGGAATCGTCTTGGAGATAGGATCATAACGTTTCTGCTTGTAGCCTGACACGAGGTCATAACCCTCTACGGTGACCATCTGATATAAGGCGGGAATCTCGTCAGGGGAATCTTGTAAGTCGGCATCCATCGTGATGACCACATCGCCGAGGGCTTCTTTGAATCCACAGTAGAGGGCAGGACTCTTGCCGTAGTTTCTCCTGAAACGAATACCTTTCACTTCTTGATGCTCCTTACTCAGTTCGCGGATCACCTTCCACGACTGGTCAGTACTTCCGTCATTGATAAAAATGATTTCATAACTATAATGGTGCTCGTCCATCACACGAGCAATCCATTGGTATAATTCCGGGATTGATTCCTCCTCGTTATACAGTGGGATAACAACTGATATATCCATATCGTTTAATGATTTATGATTCTTCTTGGCCGACGCATCATGATGGCGGCTACAGGTAAACTGACAAACACGCCCATCATCACGTTCATGGTAAAAAACTGCAAGGCTATCTCTATCGGTCGCAGGGCAGCAATATTGTCCATGCCTAATTTCAGGTCTTCCGGTTTGATACCATACACCTGCATCATCTCAATGAATTCTTTCGATTGGGAGATGGTTGAATACTGATTCATCAGATAGCCATGGTCGATAAACTGGAAATAGATAAACTGTGCAGCGGCAAAGAGCAGGGCTGCATAGAGATAGGTCATCGTGCTATAGCCGTAGGCACGCAGGAAAGTGATGCTCCCATCGAGCACATTATCGCGGAACTGACGCAGTCGGAGGGCAGCAAATACCAGTGATACTGCTCCGATAACGAATGATAGCAGTCCCAACAGCGGATTGCTGAAATTGCCCACGAAACAGGCAAAGCTGATAATCCAGAACAATGCCACCACTGCTCCGTCAACCCTTGAGAATGCCTGTACCTGTTCTATTTCCTGATATGTAGCCATAACAGGTGCAAAGATACGAATAAGCGAGAGAAATACAAAAAAATAATCCTTTTTATTTTCATTGGTTACAAAAGTCATCCGACCTGCTGACTCAGTCAGCAAGCCGGAATAAGTAAGTTTTTAAGGTGGTGGTGGTAATAGACTTCATCCGTAATGATATCTTTTACGGGAAGTCATGGTCATCAATCATTCTACTCTCCTGTATATTTTCCAACGAAAAGGATCACACCTGATGATTTTTCGCGTATGAGATAAACGAAGGGGCGTGTGGCATGGAAGTTGGCTTTGGGTATCACTTCCGGTTCACTGGGCAAAGCTGATGTCATCCTTGTCTCAGCCACGGTGACGGCAGCTGCCTCTGATCCCTCCTCGTTAACCAATATCTTAGCTTTTTGTCGCATCATGCTGATATACACATCGTCTCTCTCTTGACAGAGATTGGGTAATTCCGCCTCAGTAGTGAACACCTTGTTAATGCCCATTGCTTTCAGCATGTCAATCAGACTGCCTGGCAGATCGTCGGTATCTGATGATGTCTCGTATCGCGGCAGTTTCAAATCTATTTGATATGGGCGTGCATCCCCCATCGTATTGCTGTAATAGTTAGTCCCCCAACCGTCAGCAGCCAGTTTGTTGATGATATCATCCGTGGTCTTCCCATTCTCAGGTAACATCACGGTCATGCACCATAATCCGTTACCATAGGGGATATCTACGGCCGAGAAGGTATCATTCTGTTGATAACGGATAAATACTTCCTGGTGCATGATAGGTTGTTTGCTATTACCATTGGGCGTGGTAAACGCCTCATTCTTCGTCATTTTCTTATCAAACTTTGAAGTCCAGTCGGCCTTGAAATAGATAGCATTCAGCAGATAAGAGATGGCCATGGGAGATATCTTGTCCAATATCTTATTGATCATGCCGTTGGTCTTCTTATTACACCAATCGTTGATATGATTGAGGGAAGAAGAGGCACTGAAGTCGAGTGATTCAGCAGAAGCATCGTAATAGGTGCTCATATCCTGTTGGTATGGTTTCTTCAAAGAAAAATCCTTATTGACAAAGATAGCATTGGCAATATCCAAATGAACATCTTTGTCAACTTTCGGCAGTTTGTCGATAAGGCTCTTGCAATAATCGTTGACAGCCTTGATACCACCGCTATGAAAACCTAATGTCTTTTCCAATTCCTCTTCAGTGACACCTGTGGCTGCATCGTTCACCATTCCCAGTACAAACACGATACTCAGGGGAGAATAGATCATGCTCTTACTGTTGTCTCCCGACTCGTTGACTGTCTTGAAGAAATTCAGTGAGAAGCTGTTGTTGTCGTTTACAAATATTTTTTGATTGGCAGTTAGTTCTATCGGTTGAGGGTCTGACATCATATTAACCACTGTCTCATGAGATAAGTCTTCTGATGTGGAACACGAAAACAGTCCTCCACACAGTACGATTAACCACAGTCTGAAAAGTTCTTTTTTCATCTTTTCTTTAAACGATTTTGCCATAAGAACGACAAAAGAGTTGAACATTGCATGGTAAAATGTTAAAGAAACTAAATACTTGGTGGCGGTCATGCAATATTTTTTTACTTTTGAATTATTAAAGCAAAACGTGAAGTTAAGAATGGTCGAAAGACTTATCAGACGTATTAAGGATCATGATCGACAGGCGATGGCAGAGCTCTATCAGCAGTTTGTAGGACTACTCTCGTCGGTATGCTATCGTTATGTGCCTTCTGATGATGATGCGAAGGATGTCCTGCAGAACAGCTTCATCAAGATCTTCACGGCTATTTCGTCGTTTAAATACCAGAATGATAATTCTTTTCTGGCGTGGATGAAAAGAGTGGTTACCAACGAGGCGTTGGATTTCCTGAAAAACCGAAAGCGAATAACATTTGTAGATATTAATGATAACATACAGGAAAAGATAGAAGAGGAACAGTCGGTGGAACTGTTGTCAGCAGATGATCTTCATCAACTAATCACCGAACTGCCTGACGGATACCGTACAGTGCTCAACCTGTTTGTCTTCGAGGGGTATTCCCATAAGGAGATAGCACAGTTGTTGGGTATCAAGGAGAGTTCTTCAGCTTCGCAGTTTTTTCATGCAAAGCGTATGTTGGAAAAAAAAATTAATGATTTAATGGAAGAGAAAAATGGAAAAAGAGTGGAATGATATATTCAGACAGAAGATGGAGGGGCATCAGAAAAATCCTCCTGAGGGACTGTGGGAAGGTATCAGCGAGCAGATGGGACTCATTCAGGCACCTGTCCGTAAGAAGCCGATGATCCGTCGGTTGTACTACGGGGCTGCCGCCGCTGTACTGGCGTTAGCTGGCTTCTTTGTCTTCCATGACCCACAGACGGTTGAAGAACCTCAAGTGGCAGAAGCTGTCCAGCCTGTATCCGATAACTCTTCTCCAACTAAAGAGGTAAAGGAATCTGTTGAGGCTTCCACACCGCCTACACCTTATTATAATAGTAAGGCATCTTCGCCTTATCATCAGATGATGAATGCTCCTCTTTTGGCAAAGGCAAATGTATCGCCGACTGTTGTGGAAGAAAAGGTCTCTGAGCGTATTCCGGAGGCTGTTGCTGTACAGGAAGAAATGTCAGAGGAGGATCATATCCAGAAAGTGGAGGCTGAGCAAGAACAGAAGGAGACAGAGAAACGACGTGCCGACGAGCAACCACGGCCAGTATACAACCAGTCTGTCTCTCATTCGTACACCCCAGTAACGGCTTCTACGTCATCGTCTGACAGATGGGCGGTATCCCTGAAAGCTTCCGGCGGACTGTTGGCTTCTAACACCTCGGAGCAGACAAAACCTGTTTTTTACGACAATTCCGTTGCCAGTGATGAGTATGATGGTTATGATGATGTTATTCCGATGACAGGGAAGAAGATCAAACCCTATCGTATGACAGAACGTGTGGCTGATCATCATCTGCCCGTTCAGGTAGGATTGAGCCTGCATTATCAGTTGAGTGAAAAGACTGCCTTGCTGACGGGACTTAACTACACGTTTTTATATTCTAAGTTCAATGTGCCTCTTTACAAGAATGCGGAATATGAACAGAAGTTACGTTATCTCGGCATTCCTTTCGGCGTTGCCCAACAGTTGTGGAAAAAGAATCAATTCTATCTGTATGCCTCTGCCGGCGTGATGCTGGAGAAATGTCTGAATGACGAGCCCTGGCAATGGTCGGTTAACGGAGCTCTGGGAGTAGAGTATCGCATGAGCAGGCAGGTGGGTTTCTATCTTGAGCCTTCTCTTGGGTATTATTTCGATGACGGTACCTCTTTGGAGCATTATTTCAAGGAACATCCTTTGACGCCGTCCCTGGAGTTTGGATTGCGCATGCATCTGAACAAGTAAGGGGTAGGGTAGGAGAAAATACAAAAAAAGTTAATAATAATTGATACTCTTGTCTGTTGTCGATTAATTGTATTACCTTTGCGCCGCGAATCTTTGAAACATGGGCAAGTCTTGCACGGCCAGCTCCCTTCGAATCCTCCAGGACGGGAACGTAGCAAAGGTAGTTGGTTGTAGCGGCGCGATGTAAGTAGCTTGCCCACCCGCCTCTTTAGCTCAGTTGGCCAGAGCACGTGATTTGTAATCTCGGGGTCGTTG
>JAEEZP010000028.1 GCA_016291915.1 Prevotella sp.
AAAGGATAGCGTTGGATGCCGGCATAACCCTCACGGGTATGGGTAAAACCACGTTGGTTGTTCTGCTGGATGAATTTCTCATATGGAGCCTTGGCATAGGCTATCGGAAAGAGGTTGTGCAACTCTGCGGCAGTGAACGGACCATCGGGCTGCATATCCTTCGCAAAGCTCAAAGCACTGCCCACATCGGTCTTCACGAACTTCACCCCAAGACGGGTAATACGTGACATCGCATGATCCCACCACCAGTCAACCGACTTCTGATCAAAGAAATTGACGATGCCCTCCGTACGGGCTTTGGGGATATAAACACCCGCTTTCTTACCATCTTCAAATAAGGTGTTGTTGAGGCCGTCATCAAGAATAGAACGGATATGCAGTCCGAACATATCCACATGGTTGGCATAGATAGAATCGATCATTGCCTTCGGGTCGGTAAACTGCGGTTGGAACTCAAAGCAGCAGCCCCCATTGCCATAGCGTTTGTTGAAGGTACGCCAGGTGGAGTCAAGCCACAGCAGATCGAAAGGAATACCCTCCCTGCGCATCCTTTTCACCAGTTCTACGTTATACTGTTGATTGGCTTCCTTCTCGTGTCTCCAGGTTCCTCCGCTGTAGCTCCCTAAATGCAGTCCGTAGGCAGAGCGCGGCATCATCGGACTGACGCCCGTAAGCGTCTGATAATCATGCAACAGGGAAGTCATCGTCTCACCAATGATGAGGTAATAGTCGAGTGCTCCTGCCGTAGCGCTGTAGGTATAACGGTCGTTGTGTGTCCATCCCATATCCCAGTCGGTAGGAGCTGCATTATGGAAGAACAGTGCATAACCCTTACTACTGATAAAGAAAGGTACCGGACAGTAGTTGGCTCGCAGGATATCCTTTCCACCGACAGCAGGTTTAGGACCCGAGCCTAACCCCACATTCAAATGAATCTTCTGCCCACGTTGATCCAGTTGATCCATCCTCTCACCGAATCCAAAGAAGTGTTCGTCGGGTTGTAAGACACAGGTGGTGGACGGTCCCCTACCCTCTTCTGCCGCCACGGCATCCATCTCCTGGTATAACACCCTACCCTGTGTATCGCTCATGGTGACACGCCAAGGATCAGGTTTTATCCTGATGATTATGTCGGAAGTCTTAATCACGTAGGCATCACCCTCCTTCGACCAATCACAGTTAACGGCATCAAAATCATATTTCACCACCATCCATGGTTCATCGGCAGGGAAACGGTCTGTGGGCATCTTCGTAATACGAACCATCCTGCTGTTACATACCTGCACACGCAATGCACCCTGTGTGGAGGTGTATACCCGTTCTGTTACCTTGGCTGCTGATATCGACATGACCAGCATTAGAAATGCGATGATCAAAAACTTCCTGTCTCCCATGCTGATAGATTGTTTAAAAATAAATAATTAAGGGCATTCATGAATGAATACCCTTATGATGACGTTTTAAAAAGTGTTTTGTAATTATTTCTTCATCTTCTTAAACGATCTGACGATGAGCCAGATGCCGAAGATAATAAACGGAATACTGAGTATCTGTCCCATGTTCAGCAACATGCCGGCTTCGAAATCCTCCTGGATATCCTTCGTGTATTCGATAAAGAAACGGAAGGTGAAGATGAGCGTAAGACAGAGTCCGAAGAAGAAACCGGTACCCACACGTTGAGGCTTTTTCTTGTAGAGATACCATCCGATAAAGAAGAAGATGGCATAGGCTATCGCCTCATACAACTGTCCGGGATGGCGTGGCTGCATATCGACACGCTCGAAGATAAAAGCCCAGGGCACATCGGTTACCTTACCGATAATCTCGGAGTTCATCAGGTTTCCCAGACGGATGAAACAAGCGGTGACAGGAGTGGCAATACAGATATTGTCGATAATCGTAAGTATCGGTAGTTTCGACCACTTAGCATATAACCACAAGGCAATCATAATACCGATGGTTCCTCCATGACTGGCTAATCCCTCATATCCCGTGAATTTCCATCCGCCATTCGGCAGATAGTGGATCGGAAGCAGCATCTCAATGAAATGCTTGCCGGATGACAGGAAATAATCGGGTTGATAGAACAGACAATGCCCGAGTCGTGCACCGATAAGGATGCCGAGGAAACAGTAGATAAAGAGTGGATCAAAGAGATTCTCTTCCTCCCACTTCCCCTTTACCTTTTTCTTTCGGATGGCGATATCCTGCTCGTAGAACAGTTTACGTACGATGAAATAAGCCAATGCCAGTCCGACAAGCCAGCAAAGGGAATACCAACGGATGCTGAAAGGACCCAGTGAGAGGGCTTCCAACCGCGGGCTCCATTGTATGTAGTTAAACGAATAATTCATATACTACTGAATTTGTTGATTGATACGTAGTTACGACACTTACACATTGAAGCGGAAATGCATGATGTCACCGTCCTGCACCACATATTCCTTACCCTCAATACCCATCTTACCGGCTTCTTTCACTGCACTCTCAGAACCATATTTGATATAGTCATCATATTTGATCACCTCAGCACGGATAAAACCTTTCTCAAAGTCGGTATGGATCACGCCGGCACACTGAGGAGCCTTCCATCCCTTACGATAAGTCCACGCCTTCACCTCCATCTCTCCGGCGGTGATGAATGTCTCAAGGTTCAACAGGGCATAGGCTTTCTTGATAAGACGGTTGACACCACTCTCCTCCAATCCTAACTCCTCGAGGAACATCATCTTGTCTTCGTAGGTTTCCAACGAGGCGATATCCTCCTCTGTCTTTGCCGCAATCACCAGTACCTCAGCACCTTCCGACTTGGCGATCTCCTCAATCTTACGGGAATAATCATTACCGCTCTTGGCAGATGCTTCATCCACATTACATACATAAAGCACCGGTTTGCTGGTCAGTAGGAATAAGTCGTGAGCCACCTTCTGCTCTTCCTTCGTATCGAAAGAGATCGTACGGGCATTCTTACCTTGCTCCAACACCTCCTTATAAGCTGTCAGCACACCGGCTTTCACCTTCTCATCTTTATTGCCGGCAGCCGCTGCCTTGAGCGTCTTAGCCATCTGACTCTCAATGGTTTCCAAGTCTTTCAACTGCAACTCAGTGTCGATGATCTCTTTATCGGATACAGGATCGACAGGTGCCCCACCCTCGCGTACCACATTGTCATCATCAAAACAACGCAGCACATGGATGATAGCATCCGTCTCACGGATATTTCCTAAAAACTTATTACCTAGGCCCTCACCCTTGGAAGCGCCTTTGACCAATCCTGCGATATCCACAATCTCACAGGTGGCAGGAACAATTCTTCCGGGATGTACCAGTTCTGCCAACTTTGTCAGTCGCTCATCAGGAACGGTGATCACACCTACGTTAGGCTCTATCGTACAGAAAGGAAAATTTGCTGCCTGTGCCTTAGCACTTGACAGACAATTGAAAAGTGTTGACTTACCGACATTGGGCAGTCCTACAATACCACATTTTAATGCCATGAATGATTCTTTTTATTCGTCTGCAAAAGTAACGATAAATTCTGAGTTATAAAAGAGATTAAACAAAAAATACATAATTACGTCCAGAACTCATCATCCTCGGTATCTTTCATGATACCACCACACTTCGGACAGGTTTTCTTATTCCAGACAATAATACGGTCGGAGCCACAGCGAAGACACAGACGACCCATCTCTGAGCGGAAAGAGGGTGCCACATCGCCAATCACACCACCCACCACAAGGTTCTGGATGGTATGACAGTCAGGGCAACTCACCGGTGTGATATGCTGGCCGAAGAGTCCTTTCCCTTCGTAAATCTCCGCTTCATAACCACATTGTGTACAGCGGTATCTTTTCTTCCACGCCATAATATATTGTTTATGCTCGTTGCTGCGAAATTACTTAATTTCTTAGCATCCTGCAATTATTTAAGGGAAAAAGAACTTAAATACCTGGTAAAAGTGTACCTTTGCACCTGGTAAAGGTACACTTTTCGATGGGTTTTAATACACATACTATGAAGAAAACATCACTATTTATCTATCAGCAAATAAAACGATCCTATTTCAGGTGGCGTACCCGGTTGCTTCCTGCCACTTTCCTGGCACAATGTATTTATATGAGAAGATGTGGAAAACTGCTTCATCTGAAAAATCCTCAGACGATGGATGAGAAACTATGGTGGTTGAAACTGCATGAGCATCATCCGCTGCAACCGATATGTGCGGATAAATATCGGGTGCGTGAGTATGTCAGACAATGTGGTTTAGGACATCTGCTGAACGATTGTTATGGACCATACGAGCGGGTAGGGGAGATCCCTCTCAGCGAGATACCCTACGATGAATTCTTCCTGAAATGTAATCATCTTTCAGGAGGTAACAGGATTGTGTGCAAAGATGATTTAAAGGATGAAAAACTAAAGGAGTATTTTGATAACCTATTGAAAAACAATGCTTTCTATTATGGTTTGGAAAGGCCTTATAAAGATATCAAACCCTTGTTGATAGCCGAACCGGTGATATCTTCAGATGATCCTTTCGGACTACTTGATTATAAGTTTATGTGCTTCGGTGGGGTACCAAAACTCCTTTTCTTGGATATCGGCGTGTGTGAAAAGGACGGTTCGCATGCAGAAAAATACTATAGGAATGTCTATGATATGAACTTTCAATTGCAAAATATCACTGAGACAAGACCGCAATACACTGCTAAAACGATGCAGAAACCACCGCGTTTTGAGCAGATGATTGAGTATGCCGCACGACTCTCAGCACCCTTTCGTCACTGCAGGGTTGACTTATACAATGTGAAAGGACGCATCTATTTCGGTGAGATCACCTTCTATCATGGCTCGGGCTGTAACCATCTCAAACCAACAACTGCCGACCGGATGATCGGCAGTTGGATAGATATAGATCGTATAAAATAAGAATAGATTCTATTGCATCTTAAAACTCTAAATTCTTTCCCCTATACTCTAAACCCTAACCCCTAAACTCTAAACCATTTCAATGCGCTTCCAACCAGTTCGTGCCCCACCCGGCATCTGCCACCAGGGGAACAACGAGTGGGAAAGCACCCTGCATCTCCTCCATAACGATACGCTCAACGATCTCTTTCTCTTCAGGCACCACATTGAAATTCAATTCGTCGTGCACCTGAAGAATCATCTTCGAACGTAGCTTCTGCTCCTCAAAACGCTGGAAGATACGTATCATAGCCACCTTGATAATATCTGCGGCACTTCCCTGAATAGGGGCATTGATGGCATTACGCTCGGCAAAATTCCGTACCGTGGCATTGCGTGAGGTGATGTCAGGAAGATATCTGCGACGATGGAAAACGGTCTCCGCATACCCTTTCTCGCGGGCTATGGCCTTAGCCTCTTCCATATAATCGTGCACCTGTGGGAATGTCTGGAAGAATCCATTAATCAGTTGCTCCGACTCTTTCCTGGTGATTTCCAGTCGTTCAGCCAATCCGAAAACGGTGATACCATAGATAATACCGAAGTTGGCACGCTTGGATTTCGTGCGTTCATCACGTGTCACCTCTTGGATATCTTTCTTATAGATGGTGGCGGCAGTAGCAGCGTGAAGATCTTTTCCTTCACGGAAGACATTGATCATATGCTCATCACCCGACAGATGAGCCATCACACGTAACTCTATCTGTGAATAGTCTGCTGAAAAAAACAGACAACCAGGTTCTGGGATAAATGCCTTACGGATCTCTTTTCCATCCTCTCCACGTATCGGAATATTCTGCAGGTTAGGATCACTCGATGAGAGCCTTCCGGTGGCTGTAATGGTCTGGTTGAACGAGGTGTGTATATGTCCGGTCTTGGGATTAATCAGTTTGGGGAGGGCATCCACATAAGTGCCTAACAACTTCTTTAACCCTCTGTGTTCCAAGATATCAGCAATAATCTCACTCTTTCCTCTCAATGCCTGTAGTGTTTCCTCATTCGTCACATACTGACCGGTTTTGGTCTTCTTGGGTTTTTCCACGATCTTCATCTTCCCGAAGAGGATATCACCCACCTGTTTGGGTGAGGCGATGTTGAATCGCTCACCGGCTAAGGTGTATATTCTCTCTTCCAACTCATTCATTCTGTTGGTGAAAATCTTTGACGTTTCTTGCAGTGAGTCCGTGTCGATACACACACCGCTCATCTCCATGGATGCCAATACCGGAACCAGGGGCATCTCAATGTTGTAGAAGAGATCCTCGACACCAGCTTCCTTCAACTTCGGTTCGAAGACATTTTTCAACTGCAGGGTGATGTCAGCATCTTCACAGGCATATTCATAGACGAGGGTGGGGGAGAGGTCCCGCATATTCTTCTGGTTCTTTCCCTTCGGTCCGATCAACTCATCAATATGAATGGTCTTATACCCGAGATATACCTCAGCCATGTAATCCATGTTGTGATACAGTTCGGGTTGGATGAGATAATGGGCAATCATTGTATCCCATAACTTTCCTCTCAGACTGACACCATAATTGTGAAGCACCTCAAGATCATACTTGATATTTTGTCCCACCTTAATAATTTGCTCATTTTCATAAAGAGGTTTGAAAATGTCCACCATCTTTTGGGCTTCTTCCCGGTTTGGGGGGATAGCCACGTAAAATGCCTCGTGTTCTTCCACGGCAAAGCTCAATCCGACCAATTCTGCGTCAATAGCATTGGTAGAAGTGGTTTCCGTATCTAGACTGAGATTTTTTTTTGTAAAAAGAAAATCATATAATTTCTTCGCATCCTCTTGTTTCTCAATCAGTTGGTATTTGTGAGAGGTCGTTTTTAGGGTCTCAAAATCCGTTTTTTCTGAAGCTTCCGCCCCGTCGCCCGCAAATAAACCGAATAAATCGGGTTGTATTTCGACATTTTTTGGCTTCTCCACGGGTTTGTTGAGCACACGCTCGGCAAAATTCTTAAACTCGAGTTCTGCGAAAAGTTTTCTCAGCTGTTCAGCATCGGGAGCCACTACCTTCAGTTGTTCCATGTCCAAAGTGATAGGAACATCGGTTTTGATCGTTGCCAGGAATTTCGACATCTTGATATCGTCGACAGCAGCCTCTACCTTTTCACGGAGTTTTCCTTTTATCTCTTCGGTATGAGCAAGCATATTCTCTACCGTGCCGAACTGCTCGATCAGTTTGGCGGCAGTCTTTTCTCCAACACCCGGACACCCCGGAAAATTATCTGCCGAGTCACCCATCAGTGCCAAAAGATCGATCACCTGATCGGTGGATGATATACCGTATTTCTGACATACCGTCTCCGGACTCATCGTCTCATAACCACCACCATGCCGTGGGCGGTAGATAAATACATTCTTACGTACCAGTTGACCGTAATCCTTGTCGGGTGTCAACATATATGTCTCAATATCCTGTTGGCCCGCTTGTGTGGCCAAGGTGCCGATGACATCATCCGCCTCATAGCCGTCCACCTCCAGGATCGGGATGCGGTAAGCACGCAGTATATCTTTGATGATAGGTACGCTGATGCGGATATCTTCCGGTGTCTCCTCACGCTGTGCCTTATACTCCGGGAATGCCTCATTCCGGAAAGTAGGACCGTGAGGGTCGAAAGCCACACCGATATGTGTCGGTTTCTCCTTTTCTAATATCTCGTTAAGGGTATTGCAAAACCCCATGATAGCAGAGGTGTTGAGACCCTTGGAATTGATTCTTGGGTTTTTGATAAACGCATAATAAGAGCGGTAAATAAGGGCATATGCGTCTAATAAGAACAGTTTATCCATGATAACACATTTTTTTCTGTTCAAAATTACGAAATCTTTTTCATTTATCAGATAAAAAGATTAATTTTGTATCAAATTTTATGAAATGACAGATTATCTTTCATTGATCAAACAACCTATAGAGACAGAATTAGCCGATTTCATCGACCTATTCAACCAGTCATTAGACCATGAGGATGGTGTTTTGGGACAAGCCTTATTACACATCCGTCAGCGGTCAGGCAAACGTATGCGCCCGATACTGATCCTTCTGATGGCTAAGAATCTCGGTAAGGTATCTCTTGCCACACAGTATGCTGCAGTGGGCTTGGAACTCCTCCATACTGCTTCTCTGGTGCATGATGATGTGGTGGACGAGAGTGGGGAGCGCCGTGGGCAAGCCTCTATCAATGCCTCTTATAATAATAAGGTGGCGGTATTAGTAGGTGACTATATCCTTTCCACGTCGTTGTTGAATGTAGCTAAGACAAAGAATGATATCATCATCCAGGAGTTAGCCAACCTCGGTAGGATCCTTTCTGACGGTGAGATTTTGCAACTCACGAATACTTCTAATCAGGGTCTTTCTGAGGATATCTATTTCCAGGTGATTGAAAAGAAGACAGCTGCACTCTTCGAGGCTTGTTGTTCAATGGCTGCCCTGTCAGTGGGTATAGATGCTGAAAACCTCGATGAAATCAAGGAATTTGGTCGAAATGTGGGTATTATCTTCCAGATACGTGATGATATCTTCGATTATTTCGAGTCGAAGGAAATCGGCAAACCCACCGGAAATGATATGTTAGAGGGTAAGTTGACATTACCTGTCCTATATGCTTTGAATACAACACATAACGAAGAGATGATCGCACTCTCTGCTAAAGTGAAGAATCGCTCGATAAAACCGGAGGAAATTGCTGTACTCGTGCAGTTTACATTGGCTCATGGCGGTATTGAATATGCTGAGCAGACAATGATGGATTATCATGAGCGTTGTATGCGTTATGTCCATAAGCATGTGAAGGATCCTGCTTTACAGCATGCTTTTACAGCTTATCTCGATTTCGTGATACAAAGAAATAAATAGGGTTAGTTACATATTTAAATTAGCAGGATAACGATATCCTGCTAATTTTTTACTCTTTTCTTTCTCGTAATACCCTAATCATTCAGTGATTAAGGCATCAGTACTGAACTAATTTAGTACCGATTAGTCGACTATTAGTACTTCAAAGTGCACTAATCAAGTACCGATTAGTCTACTATTAGTACTTAAAAGTGCACTAATCAAGTACCGATTAGTCGACTTTTACCTATGAATACTCTGATAGTATAGTACTATATATTTAGGTATTGATTATTCCTTCTTTAGAAGAACTTTACTTCCTCACCGACAATCTCACTTAAAAGGAGGTTGGCCAGTCGTGAGGTACCCATACGGAACCATTTGTTAGTCAGCCATTTGTCGCCTAATACTTCCTTTACAATCGTGTAGTAGGTGAGGGCATCCATCACACTGTTGATGCCACCGGCGGGTTTGAAACCAATCTGAATACCTGTTTGCTCATAATACTCTTTGATAGCCTGACACATGATATAGGCTGCCTCCGGAGTGGCGGAAATCTTCTCCTTACCCGTTGAAGTCTTGATATAGTCAGCACCTGCATACATCGATAAAATCGATGCTTTTTTAATGTTTGTGCCAGTCTTTAAACAGCCAGTCTCCAGGATCACTTTCATGGCTACATCCTCACCACAGGTGGCTTTCAGTTCTGCGATATCATCACAGACACTCTCATAATCACCAGCTAAGAACTTACCTACTGGCATGACGATATCAATCTCTGTAGCTCCGTCTTTAACAGCTAATGCTGTCTCTGCAATCTTTACTTCAATGAGCGCTTGTGAACTGGGGAAACTTCCTGATACACAGGCTATTTCTACACCATCAACTTCCAATGTCTGTGAAACGGTTTTGGCAAAACAGGGATATACACAGATGGTGGCCACATGGGGTAGGTCACCATATGCTTCATCAAACTGATTGACACGCTCTGTGAATGCCATCACACTCTCGTCGGAATCAGTAGTCTTCAAAGTTGTCAGTTCGATACTACCAAACAGGAATTTCTTGATTTCCTCGGTATCGTTCTCGGGTACTTTCTCAGTAATAATTCTCTTAACAGCTGCTGCCACCTGGGCATCATCAACCTCGCAATTATACTTGCTCAGTGCCTGTTCATACTTGTTTAACTCTGACATAATTGATAGATTTATTATCTTGTTATATTATTGATTATTAAATATTTATATTTCTTATACTGTTTTCTTTCACGCCTTCAGTTTAGGATTATTCAGATGTCGTGTACTGTCACGGAATGTCTTTTTTTCGAATGTCTTACGCATCTCTTCTGTCAGATCAACACCTGTTTGATTGGCAAGACATGTCAACACCCATAATACATCAGCCATCTCTTCTCCTAAATTACTCTTTTCTCCAGGTTTAAACGACTGATCACCGTATTGACGAGCCATCACACGAGCCAGTTCTCCCACTTCTTCAGTGAGACATGCCATGTTGGTGAGTTCAGAGAAATATCTCACGCCATACTCCTTAACCCACTGATCTACAGCCTCTTGTAATTCCTTTATTGTCATATTAATAACAAAACTATAGCGATAATTCCTAATATTAGTAAGAATGTGAGATTCTTTTTGTTTTCATTTTTATATGTTTTCCAATACATGAATTTATAAAAGATGATACCCAATATCATCCAGGCACCGATAATCATTATATCATGTAATATGGGTAGTTTCCAGATTTTACCTCCTAACCATCCAATTAAAAATAGTACCAGCGCTATATTATGTATTGTCGGAATACTTTTTTTAATCCATTGATTCTCTTTCATATTTCCTTTGTTTTATTCTTTATTATGTGTATCCATACAGATCGTGACCGGTCCGTCGTTCTCCAAATCAATCTTCATATAAGCGCCAAATTCACCGGTTCCAACGGCTTTTCCCTGTTCTTCCTCCAACTTTTTACAGAAGTATTCGTAGAGTGGGATAGCGATCTCATGTTTTGCAGCATGAATCCAAGAGGGTCGGTTACCTTTCTTATAACCTGCATAGAGGGTAAACTGCGATACAACGAGTATTTCTCCATCAATATCCATGATCGATCGGTTCATCACACCCTCATCATCATCGAATACACGAAGGTTGATAATCTTCTTCACCAACCAGTCAGCATCCTCGGTTGTGTCCTCATTGCAGATCCCTAACAACACCACATAACCGTTGCCAATAGCCGCTTTTACCTTCTCGTCGATGGTGACACTGGCATGATTTACCCGTTGTATAACTACTCTCATCTTATCTCTTTTATCTATTTATTGCTTATCTTATGCATTCTGATCGCTACGATGGAAATGATTCCATATCAATTGCGCTTTTGAAGAACCAATAATTGATGTAAGTTGTTTAATATCAGACTCTTTAATCTTTTTCACGGATTTCATTTTCTTCAGTAACTCATCCTTCGTCTTCGGTCCTATACCCTTAATATCATCCAAGGCTGAATGTAGGGCATGCTTGCTTCGTTTATCCCGGTGATAGGTGATAGCATAACGGTGTACCTCATCCTGGATACGTGTCAGGGTGTGGAAGAGCTCACTTTTCACATCAATGCCAATGGTTTGCGGTGGCCATCCGAAAAGCAACTCATTCGTACGGTGCTTCTCATTTTTAGCCAATCCTGCGATAGGAATGTCGAGATTCAATTCATCAACAACGACTTCCCGTACCACATGCATCTGACCGATACCACCATCGGTGATGATCAAGTCGGGTAGGGGAGTACCTTCTTCTATCATACGACTATAGCGTCGGCGCACCACCTCTTGCATGGAGGCATAGTCATCGGGCCCAACAACCGTCTTTATCATGTATTTCCGATAATCTTTTTTCGACGGTTTCATCGCCTTAAACACCACACATCCTGCCACTGCATCCGATCCCGAGATATTCGAGTTGTCGAAACACTCTATCTGATAAGGGAGCTTCGGCAGTTTCAAAGCCTCTTGTAACTCCTTCATCAAACGTGTCTGTTTCTGTTCCGGATTCAGTTTCTCTGCTTGCTTCAACCGATCAAAACGGTATTGTTTGCAGTTCATCTCCGAGAGTTCGAGGAGCTTCTTCTTATCACCACGTTGCGGAACCGTGATCACTACATCCTTGATATTGGTTTCCAGTTCAAAAGGTACGATAATCTCTTTCGCATGACTCTTTACCTGTTCACGAATCTGGATGATAGCCAGGCTCAGGATTTCTGCCGCGTCTTCTTCGAGTTTTTTCTTTACTTCATACGTAAATGCCTGATCTGTAGTACCATTCGTAACGTGCATGTAGTTGATAAAAGCCGTTTTCTCATCTTGTGAAATGGTAAAGACATCCACATCATTGATGGTGTAGCTCACCACCTCACTCTTTGTAACGAAGGATTCCAATGCCAAATACTTGTTTTTCAGTTCTTCAGCATCCTCAAAACGCAGTTCTTCTGCTGCCTTCTGCATCATGGCATACAGCATCTTCTGCACCTCACGCGAGTGGCCTTTCAGGATTTCCTTTGCCTGGTTGATATTCGTTTGATAATCCTCATACGACTGTTTCCCTATACAGGGAGCCATACAGTTGTGGAGATGATATTCCAGACACGGTTTATATTTCTTTTGCTCGATACCTTCTTTGGTAATCGGAAATCTACACGTGCGAGGCTTATAGATGGTTTTGATAATATCCAAGAGGGCATACATCGAACCGATATGACTGTATGGCCCGAAGTATTGGCCGTTTTTCTTGTTGATAATCCTTGTCTTGAATATCCTCGGAAGGTATTCTTTCGTGATACAAATACTTGGATACGTCTTACCATCCTTTAATAGGATATTATATTTCGGTTGATACTTCTTGATCAAAGCATTCTCCAGAAGAAGGGCATCTTCTTCTGTATTCACCACCGTATATTTAATATCCCAGATCTTCGAGACAAGCACTTTCGTCTTGTATCTGTCCACTTCTTTATGAAAATAGGAAGAGACGCGGGCTTTCAGGTTCTTTGCCTTGCCCACGTATATAATCACACCACTCTCATCATAGTATTGATAACTGCCAGGTTTCTCCGGCAGATTAGCAACAATATTCTTCAAGTGTTGCAGACGATTATCTCTTTCTTCCTTCTTCATATGTTCATAAAAGACTATATTATTCAGTTGTTTCACGTGAAACAACCTACTCGTTCTGGTGTCTCTTATGCCTTCTAAACTAGACAGTTATCAAAGTGGTGATATCGGTGTCTTTTTCAAAAGCGTCCCTTCCGTGTAATCCTTCATCAGTGATTTCAATGAGGAAGTTCACGTATATTTTCTTAGGATGGAATTTACTAACCAGGTTGTAAGCTGCACGCATGGTACCTCCCGTTGCCAGAAGGTCGTCGTGTAAGAGTACGATGTCATTCTCGTCGATGGAATCTTTGTGAATCTCAATTGTGTCAACACCATATTCTTTTTCATAACTCTCCTGAACAGTTGCTGCCGGTAGCTTTCCTGGTTTTCTACAAAGCACCACACCGGCATCCAGTTTGCATGCCAATGCCGATGCCATGACAAATCCACGGCTCTCGATACCCACAATCTTGGTAACGCCTTTGTCCTTGTACAACTCATACAATTCATTGAGCATGATTTGCATACATTCAGCATCCTTAAACAGGGTGGTAACATCTCTGAAGTTGATTCCCTTTTGTGGAAAGTCGGGAATACATCTTAAGTGATCTAATAAAAACTTGTTATTCATATTGTTGTATGTTTATTGTTTCACGTGAAACTTTTGTTATCTTCCAAGCAATACCAGTAGTACGTTGATGTCGCTGGGTGATACGCCCGGTATCCTACTGGCTTGTGCGATTGTTTCGGGATTGATGCGGTTGAGCTTCTGACGACATTCGATGGATAACGACTGCAGGCTGTCGTAATCGAATCTTCCTTTGATCTTGATGTCTTCCAGTCGGTGCATCTTGTCGGCAATAATCTTTTCCCGCTCGATATACCCAGCATATTTCATCTTCACCTCTGCAGCCTCTATGATCTCCTCCCGTCTGTTCTTCGGTGCATCCAACACTTCCTGCAAACCGGGAATCAGTGTGGTGAGGTTATGGAGGTTGATCTGTGGACGACTGATGAGATCGATGGCTTTACATCCGGCACGCAGTGGGGTAGTGCCCATCGCCTCTAACCGGTCGTTGACATCCTTCGTCTTGACAGGGGCGTTCGCACAGAAATCAATGATCCGCTGAACGGCTCCTTTCTTCTCCATCCACCAGTCGTAACGGTCGCGTTTCACTATACCCAGTTCATAACCCTTCTCCGTCAGTCGTGCATCCGCATCATCCTGACGCAGTAAGATACGGTATTCCGCACGTGAGGTGAACATACGGTAAGGCTCATCAACACCCTTTGTGACCAGGTCATCAATCAGCACACCGATATACGACTCGTCGCGGTGCATGATAAAAGGAGTGCCTCCACCACAGTAGATGGCGGCATTCGCACCGGCCACCAACCCTTGTCCTGCTGCTTCCTCATAACCCGTGGTACCGTTTACCTGACCGGCAAAGAAGAGTCCGCTGATGATCTTCGACTCTAAGGAATGCTTCAGTTGGGTGGGGTCGAAGAAGTCGTATTCTATAGCGTACCCCGGGCGGTATGCTTTCACATCACGTAAGGCAGGAATCTTCCGCAGAGCCTCTATCTGCACTTCCATCGGCATGCTCGAAGAGAATCCGTTCAGGTACATCTCGTTCGTGTCGGTGCCCTCCGGTTCGAGAAACAGCGGATGGGAGGTACGCTCAGGGAAGGTTACCAGTTTTGTCTCTATCGAAGGACAATAACGGGGTCCGATACTCTGTATCTGTCCGTTGTACAACGGCGAATCCTTGATGCCGCCTTGCAGGATACGGTGCACCTCCTCGTTGGTGTTGAAAGTCCAACAAGGCAGTTGTGGGAGCTGACGATGCTCACCGAAGAAAGAAAACTGATGGAAATCATTCTCACCCGGTTGGATCTCCGCGTCTTCGAAATGCACTGAGCGGCGATCAATCCTCACGGGGGTACCTGTCTTCATCCTACCCATCGTGATACCATGCTGGCAGATGCTTTCGGTGAGATGCTCCACGGCCGGTTCGGCGATACGACCACCGGGGATCATCTTCTTACCGATATGCATCAGACCATTGAGAAAAGTACCTGCCGTAAGCACGATGGCTTTAGCATAAATCTCTGTTCCCCAGATGGTTACAACACCCTTTACCTGTGGGTTAGGACCTTTCTCCACCAACAGTTCCTCTACCTGATCCTGCCAGATATCCAGGTTGTCGGTATGATCCAATGCCGAGCGCCACGCCCAGATAAACTTCCCACGATCACATTGGGCTCGGGGACTCCACATCGCAGGACCTTTGCTGCGGTTGAGGATACGAAACTGTATGGCTGTCTTGTCAGTAACCAGTCCCATCTGTCCGCCCAACGCATCTATCTCTCTGACTATCTGTCCTTTAGCAATACCACCAACGGCAGGATTACAACTCATCTGTGCAATCTTGTTCATATCCATGGTCACCAGACAAGTCTTGGCTCCCATATTGGCGGCGGCTGTTGCTGCTTCGCATCCGGCGTGTCCTCCACCGATGACCAGCACATCATAGTATAACTTCACGACAATGTTTTGAATGGTTTTCTACACGAAAAAGACATGTATCACTTTTGCAAAAGTAAGCATAAAAAATGAATTATACTAAGAAAAGTATTATTTTTGTTTAAAATCTTGGGGAGATAAATAAAATTATATACCTTTGCGAAACATTATCAAACCATGAATTATCTAGTAACCAAGATATTCCAAATCTATTTAATAACATGAAAAAGTTACTTTTGTTAGGTGATGAGGCGATAGCGTTGGGAGCACTCCACGCAGGGTTGTCAGGTGTCTATGCCTACCCCGGTACCCCCTCTACCGAAATCACTGAGTTTATTCAGGGCAACAAACTGGCCCGCGAGCGTGGCATCCACAGTAAGTGGTCCACCAATGAGAAAACAGCAATGGAAGCAGCCCTGGGCATGTCGTTCATGGGTAAGCGTGCCTTGGTATGTATGAAACATGTCGGTATGAATGTGTGCGCCGACCCGTTTGTCAACTCCGGTATGACAGGTGTCAACGGTGGTATCGTGGTGCTTGCTGCCGATGATCCCTCCATGCACTCTTCACAAGATGAGCAAGACAGCCGCTTCTATGGAAAATTCGCTTTGATTCCTACCTTCGAACCCAGTTCTCAGCAGGAAGCATACGACATGATGCAGGTGGCTTTCGACTATTCCGAAAAACAGAAACTCCCTGTGCTGATGCGCGTTACCACCCGTATGGCACACTCCCGTGCCGTGGTGCAGGTGACAGAGACACCCCGTGAGGAAAACGAACTCAACTACAATGCTGTAGCCAGCAATTGGGTGCTCCTTCCTGCCAATGCCCGTAAACGTAATGATATCGTCTGCGCTCAGCAGGGACAACTGGAGGAGGATGCTGTCAACTCACCCTACAACAAGTATATCGATGCTGCGGATAAGTCGATGGGTATCATCGCCAGCGGTATTGCCTTCAACTATGTCAATGAGTGCTATCCCAACGGTTGCCTTTTCCCACTGCTGAAGATCTCTCAGTATCCGATGCCGAAGAAGCTCATCCGCAGGATGTGTGATGAGTGCGACAGCGTGCTGGTCATCGAAGAGGGACAGCCCTTCATCGAGGATATCCTCCGTGGTATCATGCCGGGCAATGCTGTGATCAAAGGTCGTCTGACTGGAGAACTGCCACGTACCGGTGAGCTCAATCCGGATATCGTCAAGAAAGCTTTGGGCATGCCCACCGATGAGTGTTTCGCTCCTTGCGAGGATATCGCCCCACGTCCACCAGCCCTCTGTAAGGGATGTGGTCACCGTGATGTATATGCTGCACTCAATGAGGTGCTCCGCGAATACGACAACCCACGCGTATTCGGTGATATCGGCTGTTATACCCTCGGATTCCTGCCGCCATACCGTGCTATCCACTCCTGTGTGGATATGGGTGCGAGCATCACCATGGCAAAGGGTGCTGCCGATGCAGGACAGTGGCCGTCGGTAGCGATCATCGGCGACTCTACCTTTACCCATTCGGGCATGACCGGTTTGCTGGATGCTATCAATGAGAATGCGAACATCACCGTGATAATCAGTGATAACCTCACCACCGGTATGACAGGTGGACAGGATTCTGCCGGTACGAATAAGTTCGAGGCTATCTGCCGCGGATTAGGACTCAGTGATGAGCATCTCCGTGTGGTGGTGCCACTGCCGAAGAACATGCCGGAGATCACACAGATCATCCGTGAAGAGATCAACTATAAAGGCACATCTGTCATCATTCCGCGCCGTGAGTGCATGCAGACACTGCAACGTCATCTGAAACAAAAAAAAGCTAAGGAGGAAAAGAAATGAAATCTGATATTATCCTGTGCGGTGTGGGAGGACAAGGTATCCTCTCTATCGCAACCATCATCGGTGAGGCTGCCATGAATGAGAATCTGTATATCAAACAGGCAGAGGTACACGGAATGTCACAGCGTGGCGGTGATGTGCAGAGTAACCTGCGTATCTCATCCGATCCTATCCACAGTGACCTGATAGCCAAGGGATCGGCCAACGTGATCATCTCCATGGAACCTATGGAGGCATTGCGCTACCTTCCTTATCTGAGCAAAGACGGATGGATCATCACCTCCAGCACACCGTTCGTGAATATCCCTAACTACCCCGACATGGAGGTGATCAAGGCTGATCTCGCCAAGATCAACAATGTCATCATGCTGGATATCGAGACACTGGCAAAGGAGAATGATATCCCCCGTTCTGCCAATGTGATCCTGCTGGGTGCTGCACAGAAAGCGTTGGGTATAGAATACAGCAAGATAGAGGATGCTATCCGTAATGTCTTCGGACGTAAGGGTGATGCTGTGGTGGAGGCAAACATCAAGGCGCTCGCCTTGGGTAAGGCTGCACAAAGATGATGTGAAAAGGAGTTGATCATGAATACACCAATCAAGAAAGAAATTGTCGACCAGCTGATAGAAGAGCTGGGTATCAAGGACTTTGCCAAGGCAACCATCCGTGAGGTCAAGCAGGTGGCTGCCAAGGCAGAGGCTGCTTCCGGCGTGGAGTTTGTGAAGATGGAGATGGGTATTCCCGGACTGCCCGCCGCTAAGGTGGGTGTGGATGCACAGATCAAGGCGCTGCAGAATGGCATCGCTAATATGTATCCGGATATCCAGGGTTATCCCGAACTGAAAAAACAGGCATCACGCTTCGTGAAAGCATTCATCAACGTGGATGTCAACCCCGAGGGATGCGTGCCCGTGACCGGTTCCATGCAGGGTGCCTTCGCCTCTTTCCTCACCTGTTCACAGGCAGATAAGAAGAAAGACACGGTATTGTTCATCGACCCCGGATTCCCCGTGCAGAAGATGCAGCTGCAGGTGCAGGGCGTGAAATACGAGACCTTCGATGTGTACGACTATCGTGGTGAGAAGCTCGGGCCGAAACTGGAGAGTTATCTCTCAAAAGGAAATATCTGTTCAATCATCTACAGTAACCCGAACAACCCCTCATGGGTGTGTCTCACAGAGGATGAGCTGAAGATCATCGGTGATATGGCCAACCGCTATGATACCATCATCATGGAGGATCTGGCGTACTTCGCCATGGACTTCCGTCAGGATCTCAGCAAACCCTTCGAACCGCCATACCAACCGTCAGTAGCCCACTATACCGACAACTATATGTTGCTGATCAGTGGCTCGAAGGCATTCAGCTATGCCGGCGAACGTATCGGCGTGGTGTGTATCTCCAACAAACTGTTCCACCGTCATTACCCCGACCTGGCAGCACGCTACGAGAACCTGCCCTTCGGATTGGTATTCTCCACACGTATGCTCTATGCCCTCTCTTCAGGAACGAGCCACTCCGCACAGTATGCATTGGCAGCCATCTTCCGTGCCGTGTGCGACGGGGAATACAACTTCCGTGACGAGATCAAGGTATATGGTGAGCGGGCACATAAACTGAAGGAGATCTTCTGCCGCCATAACTTCTACATCGTTTACGACAGCGATCAGGGACAGCCCATCGCCGACGGATTCTATTTCACCATCGGCTACCCGGGCATGACAAGCGGTGAACTGGCACACGAACTGATGTACTACGGCGTGTCGGCCATCTGTCTGATCACCACCGGCTCGCATCAGGAAGGACTGCGCGTCTGCACCTCGTTCATCAACGACAACCAATACGGTCCGCTCGATGAACGAATGCAACTCTTCGCGGAAAACCACCCGGTATAGTTTAGAGTTTAGAGTGTATAGTGTAGAGTTATGATTACTCTCGGTGCTGAGTAACAATTTATGTAAGGGCAGGGTTGATTCCTGCCCCTACACGTTTATAGGCAAATAACTCGTATACTCGTCAACTTGTCTACTCGTCTACTGAATAATTGGTTGCAATATCAAGATGTGGTTGCGTTACGAATCGAACACCTCGCCCCATGCCTGGGGGTGAGGTGTCTGTTGTATTACGCATGATTAACTCATAAGCTCACAAACACAAAGGTTACAATAGCGAGAAGTAGTCGCGTTGCGAATCGAACATCCCGCCCCATGCCTATGGGGAGGGAATGAGGGAGGGGCAATGTTGCAATAGCGAGAGAGTCAGGTACACAGATACGATGATTGAAAAACGGTGACGGAGTCAGTGCGAGGACCTGTTTGAGCGTAGCGAGTCCCGCAGCACAGTTTTTCAGAATCGTAATCTGTTCTGACTCGAAGCGTGCAACATGGTCTCTCTTGGTTACTTCTCTCTGCCGAAACAGAGAGAAGAACATAACTATGAACTGTGAACTATGAACTGTCTCAGCCCGTTTGCATAAAAAAACCCCTCCTTATGAAGGAGGGGCAAGGGGAGGTTGCAAACCAACGTTATTTCCTCACCAGGATGCGTGCATCCACCGCGATGACATCATTCTCGTCGGCCAGCAGCGGGTTGATATCCATCTCCTTGATCTCCGTAGCGAAGCGGAGTAGGGTAGAGAGACGCACGATGATCTCCGCATATTTCTTCTCGTTGATACCGGCTTGTCCGCGGGTACCTTTGATGATCTTATAACCGCGCAGCGAGTGAATCATACTGTATGCCTCCTCGTAGCTCAGCGGGGCAAGACCGCTCGACACATCCTTGAGCACCTCTACGAAGATACCGCCTAATCCGCATAGCACCACATGACCGAAGCGCGGCTCGTACTTCGCACCGATGAACAGCTCCTTACCGTTGATCATCTTCTGTACCATCACGGCAGTGGCATCGGGAATCTGCATCATACGGTCATACTCCAAGGCGAGATGCTCCGGCGTACGCACATTCAGTGCCACACCACCCACATCACTCTTATGCACCGGTCCTACCACCTTCGCAACCACCGGATAACCGCACTTCTGCGCAAAGTCGAGGATCGCCTCCTTGTCATCACTGACAAACTCCGGCACCGTGGGGATACCGGCACTCTGCAATAGGTCGTGAACGAGGTTCGGAGAGATATACCCGTCCTCTTCAATGCCGTCGATGATCTGACGGATGCGCGGCACATCGACACCACGTATCTGGATAGACTGGTCGGCAGGCTCCGGCGTACGCATGATCTGCGTCAGCGCCGTGGCTAACGTCACCTCATCGGAGAAGTTCACATGACCGCGCTGCAGGAACTCAGCCACCTCAGGACCGGCGGTGTTCACACTCGGCAGGATGGGGAAGATCGGTTTCTTGCACGATAAGATCTTCTTGTGCAGCACATCATAGGCATCATACAACTGCACCAGTCCCGGGGTGCCGAAGATCACCATGATAGCATCGATATTCTTGAATTTCTTCTCGCAATAGTCAATGGCGATACCTAAGTGCTCAGGCGTGCCGGTAGCTAAGATATCGATGGGGTTGGCAGCGGAAGAACCGGGGAACAACTGTGCCTTCAGCTCCTCAGCAATCGGCCCGTCAAGGGGAGGCACCTTCAGTCCACCCTTCGACAAAGCATCGGTGAGCATCACACCGGGACCGCCGGCATGCGTCACAATGGCGATGTTCTTACCGGTGAAACGAGGCAGCGTGAAGATACATCCAACCGTCGTCAACTCCTCACGGGAGAAACAACGTACGATGCCCGCCTTGCGGAACAAAGCCTCGACAGCGGAATCACTCGACGCAATAGCACCGGTATGACTGGAGGCGGCACGACTGCCACTCTCTGAAGAACCGGCCTTGATCGCTGCGATCCTACAACCTTTCTTGATCAGCGAGGTGGCATGATACAACAGCTTGTCGGGGTCGGAGATATTCTCGATATACAACAGCTTGACAAGCGAGTCTTTCTCAGGATCGAAATTATTGTCCATATACTCCAGCACCGTCTCAATACCGATCTGATGACCGTTGCCGATCGACCACACCGAGTTGAAAGGTAATCCCTTCGTCACAGCACTCTCCAAGATGAAGACGGCAGTGGCACCCGAACCGGAGATAAAGTCAACACCCTTCGGGTTGAGATTGGGAATAGGCTTCGTGAACACAGAGTGATGCCAACGGGTGAGCAGACCGATACAGTTAGGACCGATCAGCGAACAACCGTATTTCTCACACGTCTGAAGGATATGCTCTTCCAGCACAGCGCCCTCTTTCGTCTCCTCACCGAAACCGGCCGACAGGATGATGAAGGCACGCACCTGTTTCTCGGCAGCCAGGTAATCAACATAGTCGGGACAGAATTTTGCAGCCACCACGAGGATAGCAAGATCAGTGGGAGGTAACTCTTTCATGTCATGGAAAACCTTTATTCCCTGCACCTCATCCTCCTTCGGATTGACGATGCGTAAGGTGCCCTTGTAGTGACCGCTAAGCAGATTGCGCACTACAGCACCGCCCGGTTTGTGTACGTTGTTGGAACCGCCAACAACCACAATACTCTCAGGCTGAAGCAATTGTTTGTTTATCATGGTTCAATTTTTTGATTATTGATGCAAAATTAATACAATTCTCTAATAACAACAAATAAACAAGCATTTTTTTTAGTTCACAGTTCATAGTTCATAGTGTATAGTTACATCTCGCCCCATGCCTATGGGGAAAGTGAAGAGTGAAGAATAAAATCGCCTACGGGGAAAGCCAATCTCAGCAAAGTTGATGCAAGCATCCACCTGCTCTCGCTGTCAACTTGTAGGGGCAGACTTCATGTCTGCCCGTTGCAACCGGGTAGGGATGAACCCTACCCCTACAATTCGTCAACTCATGAACTCAAAATTAGCATTAGCGAGATGCTGTGAATATCCAAACCTTACATCCCGCCCCATGCCGAGGGGAAATTGACAATTGATAATTGTTGCGATATCAAGATACAGTGGCGATACGAACCGAACATCCCGCCCCATGCCTATGGGGAAAGTCGCGATTAAGCGAGGGCAGAGACTTGCTTGCAAAGACTATGCCGAGCGTGAGCGAGTTCGATGTGAAACATCAAAGGAACGAGGGAGGGGTATGAAAGTTGCAATAGCGAGAGTTTCCCCCTCTCCCATCCTCTCCCCCACGGCTGGGGGCGAGGCGTCCGATTCGTTACGGATCCTTTTCTATCCACCCCAAACTTTAATTTTCGTAAAAATAGTACAAGAAAAGTTGGATGTTTCGCAAAATAATGTTATATTTGCAAAATAATATAGGTTACTGTACCTTATAGGTACAAAAATCTTTTACATAACCTATGCGAGTAGGTCAACTATTCATGCGCATGCAAACTCCTTAAGGAAGCAATGCTACTACCGAGGAAATAACATTATTATCAATTAAATAATCTAATTTCAATCATTTATGTGGTTAATCAATTCATCTATCGGACGAAAAGTGGTAATGTCGGTGACCGGCATCTGCCTCATTTTGTTCCTGACGTTCCACTGCTGTATGAACGTCGCGGCCCTCTTCTCTGGTGAGGCGTATAACACGATTTGTGAACTGTTGGGTGCCAACTGGTATGCTCTTGTGGCTACCTTGGGTCTGGCATTCCTGGCTGTTGTTCACATTGTCTATGCTTTCTGGCTCACCATGCAGAACAGAAAGGCCCGTGGTACAGAGCGGTATGATGTGACAGAGAGAAGAAGTGAGGTGTCTTGGGCATCTCAGAACATGCTCGTGCTGGGTATCATCATCTTGCTCGGACTGTTGCTCCACCTGTTCAATTTCTGGTACAACATGATGTTTGCAGAGATTGTAGGCATGGAGACAGCACTTTCTCCCACCGATGGTTTCGGTTGGATCGTGGAGACCTTCAAGAACCCCGTGTTCGTAGTGCTCTACATCATCTGGCTCGTAGCTATCTGGTTCCATCTCTCTCATGGTTTCTGGAGTGCTCTGCACACCCTTGGCTGGAGTGGTAAGATCTGGCAGAAGCGCTGGCAGTGCATCGGTATTATCTATGTAACGATCCTCATGGCTCTGTTCCTCATCGTTGTGCTGGCCTTTGCCTTCGGTTGCGCCCCCAGTCTGTGCGCTGGTAGCTGTGCTGCCTAATCATCATTATGAATGTAAACTTTAAGAATGAAACACTATGACAAAAGTATTAAATTCTAGAATACCTGAAGGACCGGTAGCTGAGAAATGGAAGGAGTATAAGGCTCATCAGCGTTTGGTAAACCCGAAGAACAAACTGAAGCTCGACGTGATCGTGGTAGGTACCGGTCTGGCCGGTGCATCCGCAGCAGCCTCACTTGGTGAGATGGGCTTCAACGTATTGAATTTCTGTATCCAGGACTCTCCCCGTCGTGCACACTCCATCGCTGCCCAGGGAGGTATCAATGCCGCTAAGTGCTATCAGAACGATGGTGACTCTGTGTACCGTCTGTTCTACGACACCGTGAAGGGTGGTGACTACCGTGCCCGCGAAGCCAATGTATATCGTCTGGCAGAGGTGTCCAACAATATTATCGACCAGTGTGTGGCACAGGGTGTTCCCTTCGCCCGTGAGTATGGCGGTATGCTTGCCAACCGTTCGTTCGGTGGTGCACAGGTATCCCGTACGTTCTATGCCAAGGGACAGACCGGTCAGCAGCTCCTCCTCGGTGCATACTCCTCACTGATGTGCCAGGTGAATGCCAAGAAGGTGAAGCTCTACACCCGTTATGAGATGGAAGACGTGGTGATCGTCAACGGTCGCGCACGTGGTATCATCGCCAAGAACCTCGTTACCGGTAAGCTCGAGCGCTTCAGCGCCAATGCCGTTGTCATCGGTACCGGTGGTTATGGCAATGCTTACTTCCTCTCTACCAATGCCATGGGCTGCAACTGCACCGCCGCTATCCAGTGCTACCGTAAGGGTGCCGTGATGGCCAACCCATCCTACGTGCAGATCCACCCCACCTGTATCCCCGTTCATGGTGACAAGCAGAGTAAGCTGACGCTGATGTCTGAGTCACTGCGTAACGACGGACGTATCTGGGTACCGAAGAAACTCGAGGACGCCAAGGCACTGCAGGCAGGAACGAAGAAAGGCTCCGACATCCCTGAGGAAGACCGTGACTACTACCTCGAGCGCCGCTATCCCGCCTTCGGTAACCTCGTACCGCGTGACGTCGCCTCCCGCGCCGCCAAGGAGCGTTGCGACAAAGGCTTCGGTGTCAACAACACCGGTCTCGCCGTATTCCTCGACTTCTCCGAGAGTATCGAGCGCCTTGGCATCGACATCGTACTCCAGCGCTACGGTAACCTCTTCGATATGTACGAGGAGATCACCGACGTGAACCCCGGTGAGCTCGCCAACGAGATCAACGGCGTGAAGTACTACAACCCGATGATGATCTTCCCGGCCGTACACTATACCATGGGAGGTATATGGGTTGACTACGAACTGATGACCACCATCCCGGGACTCTTTGCCATCGGTGAGTGTAACTTCTCCGACCACGGTGCTAACCGCCTCGGTGCCTCCGCACTGATGCAGGGACTCGCCGACGGTTATTTCGTATTGCCATACACCATACAGAACTACCTTGCCGACCAGGAGATCTGGCCGCGTATCTCCACCGACCTGCCTGAGTTCGAAGAGGCAGAGAAGGGCGTACAGGCAGAGATCGACCGACTGATGAATATCCACGGCAAGCGCTCCGTCGACTCCATCCATAAGGAGCTCGGACACATCATGTGGGAGCATGTAGGTATGGGACGTACCGCTGAGGGACTCCGTGAAGGCCTTAAGAAGCTCAAGAAGATCCGTGAGGTGTTCAACACCGATCTGTTCATCCCAGGCACCAAGGAAGGCTTGAACATCGAGCTCGACAAGGCTATCCATCTCCGCGACTTCATCCTCATGGGTGAGCTCGTAGCCAACGACGCCCTCTCACGCAATGAGTCGTGCGGTGGTCACTTCCGTGAGGAATACCAGACAGAGGAAGGCGAGGCTAAGCGTGATGATGAGAACTTCTTCTATGTAGGTTGCTGGGAGTACCAGGGCAACGACGACACAGCCCCCGTACTGATCAAGGAACCGCTGGAATACGAGGCAATCAAGGTACAAACCCGTAATTATAAGAATTAATTTAGTAAATTAGGATATTGGTCGTTTAGTCGTTTAGAGTTATTAGGATGGAGACGCATAAAGATTTGCGTGTTTGGCAGTCAAGCATAGAGATGGTAACATTAATATATTTGATGACCAAGGCTTTCCCGAAAGACGAGATCTTTGGATTAGTATCGCAGATGCGTCGTGCTGCTATATCAGTTCCATCCAATATCGCTGAAGGATATGCAAGAGGTACAGACAAGGAGAAACTTCATTTCTTACGTATATCTTCTGGTTCATTATCTGAGATAGAGACACAGTTGATGCTAAGTTTCAATTTAGGATATATTAGTCAGAAAGAGTTCGATGAATCATCTGAGTTTATTACCTCTGTGTGGAAGCAGTTAAACGCTTTGATCCGGACAGTAAAGAAAAGAATGCCTGTACAGGATTAGTTACATTCTCTCTTTCCTAAACGACAAAACGACGAATTCCCCAAACAACCAAATATCATGGCAAAGAATATATCATTTACAATAAAGTTCTGGCGACAGAACGGTCCCAAGGAGAAAGGTCATTTCGATACCCGTGAGATGCACGACATCCCCGACGATACCTCCTTCCTGGAGATGCTCGACATCCTCAACGAGGAGCTCATCAACGAAGGCAAGGAGCCTTTCGTCTTCGACCACGACTGTCGCGAGGGTATCTGTGGTATGTGCTCATTGTATATCAACGGACATCCCCACGGCCCCGCTACCGGCGCTACCACCTGTCAACTTTACATGCGCCGCTTCAAGGATGGCGACGTCATCACTGTAGAGCCATGGCGTTCAGCAGCCTTCCCAGTGATCAAAGACTGTATGGTCGATCGTAACGCCTTTGATAAGATCATCGCTGCCGGTGGTTACAACACCATCCGCACCGGACAGGCACAGGATGCCAATGCCATCCTCATTCCCAAGGAGAATGCCGACGAGGCTATGGATGCCGCCAGCTGCATCGGTTGCGGCTGCTGCGTGGCAGCATGTAAGAACGGCTCCGCCATGCTCTTCGTATCCTCCAAGGTCAGCCAGCTCGCCCTCCTGCCGCAGGGACGTCCTGAGGCAGCCAAGCGTGCCAAGGCCATGGTCATGAAGATGGAAGAGCTCGGCTTCGGCAACTGCACCAACACCCGCGCCTGCGAGGCTGAGTGCCCGAAGAACGAGAGCATCTCTAATATCGCACGTCTGAACCGCGAGTTCATCAAGGCAAAGCTCAACGACTAATCATCGGAGGCTGGCACCCCAGAGGCGCCGGCACTCCTTCCTTCCGGGGACAGATACCACCTTCCGCCACACACCCCAACAGGGACGGCACACGAAGAGGTATGTGTCCCCGAAGTGTGTTGGGGGGGGAGAGATGTTCCTTTTTATTATATTATCTCATTTACCCAAAACCAGCCATCCGAATCGCATCATATTCCCCCATACTATCCACGCAGTTTCCAAACGATGTAACAACCCCGCTGATTGTATCCACCGCAGCCCAAAACCGAAAT
>JAEEZP010000288.1 GCA_016291915.1 Prevotella sp.
AAGATTCTCAATCTTGGCATAGGGGTTCGATTCCCCTATCCACTACCAAAGAAGAGGATATGTCGAAAGGCACATCCTCTTTTTTTGGTATCCACCGGAAACAGATATCGGAGACAGGTATGCAAAGCGGCCTTGTCCAGAAATCCATCATAAGCATAACAAATGTCCCTTTAACTCCCCTTTAACTCCCCTTTCAATAACAACATGCGCAACATCACCATACTGAATAGCGACTTCACCAAACAGCTGGAACTCCAACTGGCACCGGCCATCAAAGCAGGCTTCCCCTCCCCTGCCGACGACTACCGTCATGACCGCCTCGACTTCAACCGTGACCTGATCCGTCACCCCGAATCCACCTTCTACGGACGGGTGGATGGTGACTCAATGATTGATGTGGGCATCTGCGACGGGGATATCGCTGTCATCGACCGTAGTCTGGAAGCTGCCGATGGGGATATCATCGTGGCGTATGTCAATGAAGAATTCACCATCAAATTTCTTGATCTCACCCATAAAGATGAGGGTTATATAGAACTGCGCCCAGCCAACAAAGACTTCAAACCCATACGTATCCACGAGGAAGACGACTTTGAAGTATGGGGCGTGGTGGTGTGGACCATCCGCAACTGGCATCCATTGGTATAACACCCAGCATAGTTGAAACAAGTATCACTCTGTTCTCGCTGCTTCGGTAATTGATAATTGGTTATTATCTCCAAATTCTTCACTCTTAACTCTTATCTCTTCACTTCCCATGTACGGTATCATCGACTGCGACAACTGTTATGTCTCCTGCGAGCGAGTCTTCCGACCGGATCTGAAAGACAAGCCCGTGGTAGTGCTGTCCAACAACGACGGATGTGTCGTTGCCCGTTCGAATGAGGCAAAGCGCATGGGAATCAAGGCAGGCACACCCTTCTACCAATTGGAAGAACAATTCCCGAATCAGAAAATTGCCGTTTTTTCTTCTAACTATGAACTTTATGGAGAGATGACGGGGCGTGTGGTGGATATCATTCGCAAAGCCGTACCCGCCTATTTCCGTTACTCCATCGATGAGTGCTTCGTCTATCTCGATGGCATGGAGCATCTCAACCTGAAACAATGGGGAGAACAGCTCCACAAGACGATCCTCAAAGGGGTGGGCATGCCGGTGAGTATAGGACTGGCACCCAACAAGACATTAGCGAAGGTAGCCTCCCATTTCGCGAAGAGATACCGAGGCTACCGCCATTGTTGTATCATTGACAGCGATGAGAAACGTATCAAGGCCCTGAAGCTTTTCCCCGTAGAAGATGTGTGGGGCATCGGCCGACGCTATGCCGCACGACTGCAGGATATGGGCATCCTGACAGCCTACGATTTTGCGGCTCATCGTCTCGACTGGGTGAGAGCAACTTTCCGGAATATCGTCATCGAACGCACGTGGCGGGAGCTGAATGGAGAAGACTGTGTACCGAATGAAGAACTGGCCAATAAAAAAAGTATCTGTACCAGCAGAAGTTTCAACGGGATGATCAGCGATTTCACCGACCTTCGCACCCATGTAGCCAACTATGCCGCCCGCTGCGCGGAGAAACTGCGGCAACAGCAAACCACCGCGTCCATCGTGGCCGTCTTCATCCATACCAATGCTTTCCGTGAGGACCTTCCGCAATACTACAACTTTCAGGAGCAACGCCTCACGATGCCCACCTCATCTACCACCACCATTGTAGAGACAGCCACAGAGATCCTCCACAAGATGTACCAGAAAGGCTATCGCTATAAGAAAGCGGGGGTTATCGTGATGGGTATCTCACCCTCATCGCCCCTGCAACCCGATCTCTTCGACTATAATGCCGAGCAGTTTGAGAAGATGAAACGCCTGGATGCCGTCATCGACCGCATCAACAAAGTAAACGGCTCGGAGACCATCGTCCTAGGCAGTCAGCAATATACCCGAAGAGTGAACAAGGATCAAGCTGCAATAGAACAAGAGTGTAAGCAGGTTCGACCGAAGATCGAAGCCGATGTCTTCGCCAACGCCATCAAGCACGATTTCCGCAGCAAAAACCCCACCACCCGCTGGAGTGATATCATCCGGTTGAAGTAAAAAACATTGCATATTCCTAAAACAGTTGACATGGGAAACGGTTAGATACCGTTTGGGTTTGACAGAAAAAATCAAACAATTGGTTATCTTCTACGAAAAGAGGGTTAATCTATTTACACCCAATCGATTACCGTAAAGTCATCTTCTACGGATCCTCTACAGATCTTCTACGGGCAGAGAACTCCTCATTGGTGTATTTCTGATTAATAAAAGCCGACTAATTAGTACTTAATTAGTGGAGTATTAGTACCTAATTAGTGGAGTATTAGTACCTAAAAGTCAACGAAAAGGGTATCACGGGCCGGGCCTGTAGTACCCTTTTCTCATCGGTTTACATACAAATTGTACAAAAACGACACTTTTCCCGAACACAGCTACAAGCAGAAGATCTTGCGGCAGTAGGCAGAAGACTTTATTCCTACAGGCAAAAACCTGTCAAATATTTTTTAGGGTTTACCTGAACTCAGCGAATAAGGTTTGTCTTCTTTTGACAATCCGCGTTTCTTATTCGGCTTTGAGCCCATTTTGAATTCAAGGGTACATCCCTTAGATAATTGCTCATGAGTAAGATACAGTTTATGATACGGTTTTCCGTCAATAGATAACGATTGTATATAACGGTTCTTGTCACTGACGTTTGTTGCCCGCATCTCAATGGTTTTTCCATTCTCAAGCACGATCTTCATATAGGGAAGATAAGGAGCACCGATCACATAATGATCACTACCGGGACATACTGGATAGAATCCCATAGCCGTAAAGATATACCATGCCGACATCTGTCCACAATCATCATTACCCCCTAACCCACGGATATCGTTACGATACATCTTGTTCATAATCGTACGCAACCAATCTTGAGTTTTCCATGGCTGCGATGTCCAAGCATAAAGATAGGGCACATGGTGGCTGGGCTCATTTCCGTGGACATATCCACCAATCAGACAATCGGGGGTTATATCTTCATTATCCTCATAGTATTTCCCTGGCAGATCCATAACAAACAGTCGGTCGAGTTTCTGCAGGAATGAACGCTCACCACCCATACATTGGATAAGTCCATTCACGTCGTGGGGCACATGGAAAGAGAAGTTACATGAATTCCCCTCGATAAATCCCTCACCGGAAGTCTGATAAATGTCTAGATCAGCTTTAAATCGTCCATCCATATAGCGAGGAGAAGCATAACCTATAGTGGAATCGTAGGTATTGCGATAGTTATATGCACGCTGAAGGAACTGTTCCGCCGCCTCTTTATGGCCCATCATCCGGGCGGTATTATAGATAGTCCAGTCGTCATAAGCATATTCTAAGGTGTTGGAGGCTGCCGTAGCATCATGGTCGAAGGGAGCATAACCATATCGTATGTAGTCTTGCAAGCTCGGGAAATAACGATTATTAGCTGTCTGTATCATGGCCGTGAGCGCCTCTTGATATGGGATCTTCGCCCCTTTCGCAATGGCATCAGCCAAGACAGAGACCGCATGATAACCCGTCATACACCATCCCTCATTGCCCATCAGGCTCCATACCGGCAACATACCGATGATATTCTGCTGCTGATGACAGATCATCGAACGTACCATGTTGGTATTGCGGAAAGGTTTCAGCAGGCCGAGCAGAGGATGTTCGGCTCTGTAAGTATCCCATAGAGAGAAGACAGTGTAATTATCAAAATCATTCGCGATATGTATATGACCATCAACACCCCTGTATCGGCGGTCAACATCCATATAGATGGAAGGGTTGATCATCGTATGATAGAGCGAGGTGTAAAGCATCGTCTTCTGATCCTTTGTTCCCTCACATTCGATGACAGACAACTCACGTTCCCATGTCTTTCGCGTGTCTTCAACAATCTGTTCGAAAGATTTACCTTCTGCCTCTGCCTTCAGATTCTTGATAGCCCCTTCTGTAGAGACAGCCGAAAGAGCCACCTTTACGGTTAATGGACGGCTATCTTTTTTTATCTTCTGAGAAGAAGAATTATTGAATTCGAAGTAAGCCACAACCGACCGTCCGGCAATATCCGGGAAGTTATGGAATTGATCAAACTTTCTCCAAAATCCCTTGTATTTCTCCTGTTTCATGTCACGGTATCCGTAGTTCCGGATCGGTTTGCTGAAGGTGATGGCAAAGTAGGTATAGTTGGTACGTGCCCATCCGTTGGTTATCCGATAACCGGTAAGCAGGGTATCGTTCTCCACTCGTAGCGTGGACCAAAGCACCTTACCGTCATAGTTATAGATTCCATGCAACAGATCGATGATAACACGTTGCTGGTCAATACTTTCAGGAAAAGAATATTTATGCACGCCTACACGCTGTGTAGCTGTCAGTTGACACCTCACCTTACTATCCTCCAAGGTTACCTCATAATATCCGGGCTTTGCATATTCCGTGGTGTGTGAGAAACGCTGTCGGTAACCGCCATCGGGATGATCTTTTGTTCCAGGGTTGAGTTTCAGTGAACCGGTCTGTGGCATGATCAAGATGTCGCCAAGATCTGAATGTCCGGTTCCACTGAGATGGGTATGAGAAAACCCCACAATGGTATTGTCGGAATACTGGTATCCGGCACAATAGTCATACACCTTTCCTTGATACCTACCGTCTATATTATGAGGAATTGTATCCGTTTCCGGCGACAGTTGGACAATACCGAAAGGAGCACATGCACCCGGAAAGGTATGTCCCATTCCCGCAGTACCGATCATCGGATTGACGTAATCAACAACGCTGGTTTGCGCAAGAGCCGTAGCTGAGATTGCAAAGGCAAACATCGTAAAGAAAACTGTTTTTCTCATATCCTCGTGATTTTCAGACAAAGTTACGGAAAGTCGAGTGAAATACAAAAGAAAAAACTTTTTCTTTTTATTTCCGAGACAAAGTAACTTCGGCAATGCCAAAGTTACGGAAAAACGAGGGCAGAACAAAATAATCTGTAATTATTTTTTTTGCCGAGTGCATTGTAACTTCGCTGTATAACAGCAAAATTACGGAAAAACGAGAGGAATACAAAAGATAATTATTATTCCTTTTTATTTCCGAGACAAAGTAACTTCAACGAAGTTAAAGATACGGAAAAACGAGGGGGAGAGACGATCCATAACGCTTCATTTCTCGACAAATCGTTGTCAACTAGTAGGGGCAGACTTCATGTCTGCCCGCCACAAACGGGTAGGGATAAACCCTACCCCCACAATTCACAAACTCACTAACTTATGCGGGACTAGCCCTTGAACATTATTTATGAAAATACTCTTTCATCAATGATTTAATAAGCTCAGCTTGTCCGTTGATGACTATTTCATCAAAAGATTTATTTTTCTTGAGACGTTTCATTGTCTGATCAGCCCAGTACTCTGCCTTCTTTTTATCGCGGATAAAGGTATAATACGAAAACAGTGTACGGCATCCCATACCAGAATCCTCTGCTTCTATCAGGGGGAATGCTGAAGCAAACAAATGCTCCAAATTCTTAGGACAGTCTTTTGCCTTTATCTTTCCCTTTTTCTCGAGGTCCATCAGGTCGAAAGGTAATCTAAAGAGATAAAAAGTCTCCTTACTGCCATCATTTATCACATTGATTATTTGCTCGGCATCCTTATAACGCGTATCACCGAAAGCACGCATCAACAGTTGATAGTTTTTATAATAATCCACGAATTCAAAGTCGTATTTATCATGCCAGTGATTATATACCTTATCTATCTCCGCAGGATCTTTTGCAGCATTTAACTGCATAATGTAATTGTTCCTAACAAACGACAACCATCTATCCTTCAAACTGACATTGGCATACTCATACCATCTGTCTGCAATGAATTCAGCCGTAGTGGATGTCGGTGGTACATTTGCTACCATCAACATGAACATAGCCATGGCACTGTCGGTACGTTCTTCCAAACTCAGATTCTTATACCATTCATCGAATTCCGCTTTATCCTGGTTAAAGATAGAATAATAAACCATTCCCGTTTGGGCACTCCGGTCACCTGCCTTCCATTTCTTGATAAACTTTGCAGATTGTTTTTCCGGATCGATCGCATTCTTTCCCTCTTGAATCATGGCATCTGCTGTATGGAATCCCATGGCATAATGAAGGAGTTCGCCGTTTGTATCAAACCACAGCAATGTAGGCAGAACGTTTACAAAATGTTTATCGCAGAATGCTTCGGCCTGCTTGCGTGCGACAGAGTCTTTGGGGTCGGTCTGTAACTTATAACAGACAAAATGATCATTAAAGAAATCCCCCACCTTCTCTTGTGGGAATATCTCATTACCTAAACGTTTACAGGGGCCACACCATGTTGCCCAGATGTCAACGAACAACGGTTTACCCGCTTCCTTGGATGCTGCGAAAGCCTCATCCAACGTACCGTGAATGAATTTCACGCCACGACTCTCCTGTTGTGCTGAGAGAGACAAGCTCATCAGCACTAACAGGAAAAAAATTACAATAGTTTTTTTCATCTTACTTTATCGTATTAAAAGACTAGAATGGGATGCCTGTATCAATAGGGAATCCAGGATTCTGATCTGCCTCTGTAAGTTGATTGTTATATTTAAACTCATCTCCCGGTATGCAGAATACATTGTATTGTTTCTCTTGATAGAAAGAATTAAATCTCAATGTAATGCTTTCAGGGAATCGAAGCATTATGTCATGCTCCAAGCCACATTCGAACGACAAGTTTTTCATATCCTCATTGAAGATCTGCTCAAGCATAGCCTCCTGCGTCGTGGCATCGTCAATAGCAGAGAAATCTGTTATCCCAGCCTTAGCCATGACCGTTTTCAACAGTGATGCAGCCTCACTGATATTTCCCAAGCGTGCGAGTGCCTCCGCCCTGATAAGATAAGCTTCTGAAAGGCGTATTTGATATTGTGTCTCCTCCAAATCATTTGTTGCCATGATAGCAGGATCCAAATGCTTACATATAGCATATTTGGTTATAGACACCATCGTCATGGAACCATCAGGGAGGACGACAAACTCCATCGACACTGACGGTGCATACATCTCATCAATGCGCGGATCATTATTATAAAGCGCCAACAGATTATCAGAAGGGAAGTATTGGGGCTCACCAAGGTCGAAATAAGTAATAGTCACATCCGATTGGTTCTCTTTGGGTTGGATGCCAAAGATAACCTCTGAGCTTGCCAATCCTTTCACATGGAAGATATCCGCATAGTGTTCCTCCAAGGTATAAGGGCTATTGTTAATCACATCAGCACACAGCGATGCCGCATCCTGATAGTCGCTACCCAGTCCTCTCATCATCAGCACTCGAGCCTTCAATATCTTAGCCGCCCAACTGTTCAAATAGAATGGCTCATTCTGTGCCGGAGCATTAGCAATGGCAAAATCGACATCGTTGAGAATTTGCTCATAGCTCTCCTTTACCGTACTACGCTTGGTGGGGATATTCGTGGTAGTACTCTGCTGGGTACGGAGGATGAGTCCGTACGGACTGTTAATATCCCATGAGTATGCAAAATACTTCATCAGGTTATAGTAGGCCAAAGCCCGCATGCCATAAGCCTCACCTAAGATTTCACTCTTCTTGTTTCCAGAAAAATAACTGTCAGGAGCCTCACCCACCTGTCCAATGACGATATTGGCAGCATTCACTGTATTATAGAAGGAGTTCCATGGTCTTGAACATCTTTGCGTGAGACGAGTTACATCATGGGTTTCTAACTGTGGCATAGGGAACCAGTAGGTTGCTGTCCCTGCGAAATTGGCTGGCCATATCTCATATAAACTAGAGCAAAGCGTGGACTTTACATCATATTGATCGGTACCGCACATGGCATATTGGTAATACACACCGTTCAAAGCAATGATGGCAGATTGCTGATCAACAATCAAATTTCCATCCACCTTTGAATGCCGGGGTAATTCATTCATCTCATCGCTGCATGCGTATGCTACCATCAGAAAAGGAATAAAGAGCAAATAGGAAAATCCTATTCTCATCACCTTTTTTATCTTGTTACTTATACTCATAAAACTTCAATTGATTATTGTTAACTATTGATTATTTAGAATCCCAGACGAACACCGAAGGAGAAACTCTTTACTGTGGGATAAGATGAGACATCACGACCACCGCCACTGAGAGAGTATGGATTATCGCACACGGCAGGATCAGGACCAGGATAACTGGTGATCGTAAACACATTGCTGGCAGTAGCATATACTTGCATACTGTTCATTTTCAGTCTGCTCAAAATGGTCTTTGGGAAATCATATGCCAACGAGAGTGTCTGTAATTTTAAGTAAGAGGCATCATAGACATTCAAGCTTGACAGAGACATCGGACTGTTGAATGAGCTGAGCAATTTTCCCGTGAAATTACCTGCAGAACTTGCCTCGAGCACTCTTGTGCTGCGGTTGTTCAATGAGTTAAAGCTTTGATCAGTAACATCCTTCTGATACAACAAGTCATTACCGTAGGAGAACGTGAACGCAGCTATCAGCGACCAGTTTTTATAACTGATAGTATTGGTATAACCACCATAGAAATCAGGTGTGCAATTACCAATGACATCCTGATAATACCATCCATCCTCGTCTAACTCGTAAACAGGTGTGCCAAGATCCATGTCTGGGAAGAAATAAGGCCACATGGAGAATGCCTCACGATAAGCATCCATCTCCTCTTTGTTAGAGACAAGACCTTTCATCTTATAACCACAGAGCAGACCGAGTGACTCCCCTTCACGAATAAGACTTGTACCATAGAAGAATGCATTACGGTCGGTGGCACTGGAGAACTGATTGTCGAGAATCTTCTCTACCAACGACTCATTATGTGAGATGTTAAGGGCACCTGACCACCGGAAACTATTGGTGCGGATATAATCACCATAAATCTCCACTTCCAATCCCTTGTTGCTGATCTTGGCAATGTTGCTGATCACCGAACTGAAACCGCTCGATGGTGCAGGGGTAACAGCCAGCAACGCATCGTCAGTCACCTTTTGATAATAAGCTATCGTACCGCCTAAACGACCTTTGAAGAAGGAGAAATCCAAACCAAGGTCTTTCTGCACGGTGCTCTCCCATTTGATATCGTCATTACCTAACTGTGAAGAATAGAGAGCGTTGTGTCCTCCATAGGAATCTGGTGTGAACAGTGAGAGGAACATCCAGTTGCCAATGTTCTGCGTACCCGTCTTACCAATACTTGCACGCAGTTTGATCTCATCTATCCAATGGATGTCACGCAAGAATTTTTCCTGAGAGACACGCCATGCAAAGGCTGCTGAGGGGAAATAACCTGTACGGTGATCCTTGGAGAACTTGGATGAAGTATCCGAACGGCCAGTGAGGGTAAAAAGATAGCGTTCCATCAAGGTATAGTTCAAGCGGCCGTAAAAAGACAGCAACGATGATTTGGCATTTGGGTTAGCTCCTGCCACCGAAGAGGCGAAGGCAGCAGAACTGAGATTGTTAAGATATTTATCATCAGGATATCCCCTACCCGTAGCCGAAAAATAGCTTTCCTTATCTTGTTCCCATGCATGACCTATCACTGCGTTCAGCGCATGTTTGTCGTTAAACACCTTATTGTAGGTGAATGTATTCTCCCAGAACGTTCCCAGCAATGTCGACTGTGCCTGAGAACCACTGCCGCCTCCATTGTCAGCTGCACCATTAGTAGAGGTTACCAACACATAACTGGGGATATAGTTTAATTGGTTATAGTTGGAGTAGCTGAGTGATAAGGTAGACTTGAATTTCAGATCTTGAGTAATATCATACTCCCCGCTTAATGAGCCATTAAAACCGTAAGTCTTGGCTTCGTTTGTGGAAGTAGCCACAGCCAGTGGATTCTGATAGCCCAGTGTACCATAACTTGAGTGTACCAGAGCCATTACGTCAGAATACTCTGCAAATGAACCATCCGCATTGTAAGCAGGGAGAATGGGTGGTGCATATAATGCTTGGTTGTATATTCCGCTGTTAATATTATTCTTTGTGTAACTGAGATTCATCTTGACATACGTGCGGAAGCGCTTGGTAATATCGTTGTCCATGCTCAAATTGGCCGTAAGGCGATTGAAGTCTGTGCCTATCAAGGTACCTTCCTGTTTGTTGTATGAAAAAGAGGTATAGTAGCGTGAAGCATTTCCTCCACCGGAAACAGAGAAATCTACATTGTGAGAGACAGCTGTCTTTAATACCAGATCCAACCAGTCAGTATTCGCATTTCCATATTGCTTGACGTATCCCTTCACGCTATTAAGCAACGTATTATTATCATTCATATACGTCTCTGCATCCATCTGATAAAGAAAACCCTCATCTAGATTTTTCTGAATATTCGTATTACTGGTATTGATAGAACTCTCCAATGCCTGCATATACTGGTCTCCATTGAGGAGCTTTTCTTTGACAGGATTACTGATACCCAGGGTATAGCTGAAATTAAACGTTGGTTTCTGGTCGCGCAATCCTCGTTTGGTGGTGATGATCACCACGCCATTGGCAGCCTTCGAGCCGTAAATGGCAGTTGCCGAGGCATCCTTCATAATGGTTATCGTCTCTATGTCATTGATGTTCAGACCGGCTAGACTGTTCAAACCACGCATAAAGTTACCGGAAACGGCACCCATATCCTTCTCACCATTAGTATCCCATTCCAACGGATTATTGACATCAACAGTAGAAATATAGTTATTTTTTATCTCCATGGGGATACCATCAATAATATATAGTGGATCCACACCACCTTGCAGAGAGGCTCCGCCACGGATACGGATACGTACTGCGCCACCGGGAGAACCGTCAGCTTTCGTCACCATCACACCAGCGGCTTTGCCACTCAAAGCATCATCAATGGTTACGGCTGGAGCATTCACCAGTTCATTAGGGTTAACAGTGGTAACAGAACCTGTAAGATCCTTACGTTTCATTGATCCATATCCGATTACTACCACATCATCAAGTTGCGTTCCTGATTGCATGGTAATCTTACGGGTAATATCTTCAGTACCTGCCGGAATCGTCTCAAAAACATTCTCCATACCAACGTATGAGATTTTCAATACGGTCTTCTCTACAGGAATGGTAAGTGAATAATGACCGGTAGCATCTGTCACTGTACCCACGCGCCCTTCTCCGATGCTGACAGGAGCACCAACCAATGGCTCTCCTGTATTATCGACGACCTGACCTTTTACGATACGTTCCTTACGCTTGTCCACAGAGACGATGTTCCCTCTTATAATATAGTTGCAATCGATTTGAGAGAGAACTTCTTCAATCACCTGCTTAGCCGGTTTCTTAACAGCTTTGACCGTCACTTTGGGCCAACTCTTGGCCAAGTCGGCATTATACATAAAGCTCAAACCTGTCTGTTTCTTTACTTCATCAAAGAATTCTTTTACAGTTACAGACTTCAGGTTCATTGTCACAGGTTTGTTGGCCACATTCTGTGCATGGATTCTGCCCAAAGGAGCAACTATCCATAGTGCCAGCACCAATAAAGTTACAATTTTTGAGATTCTTTTCATAAGCTCTTGGTTTTATTGTGATAAATAGAATAGGCTATTTTTTGTCGATGATGATTAGTTTGTCTTTCAAGGTAATATCAAGCTGCGTCACCTGTTCTATGATCTCAATGAAAGGTTCTATGGATTGATACTTATCCAGATTACCGGTAAACATCGTCTGTGCAGCTTTTTCATCATTGAACACCACCTGATAGTCATACCATCTGGAAATGACAGCCATCAGTTTGCTAAGCGGGACATTATCAAAAACAAAAGAACCCGTATTCCATGCTACATATAGTTCTATATCCACATCCTCAACCGTACATTGGTTATTGATAATCCTACATAACTGTCCAGGAACTAACTTCTGTTGTTTACCGCCCGGAGGCGTAAAGCCCAGACTGCCATTCACCAGCACAACGATACTACCCTCACCTGTTGAAGAGGAAGAATCCGTCTTGACATAGAATTCCGTGCCATACACCTTGACATCTCCCTGCGGGGTGTGTACCACGAACTTACGACTCTTATCCTTAGCTACCATGAAATAGGCTTCGCCATCGAGGATCACGTCACGGCGGTCACCGAATTTCTCGGGGTATATCAGCCTACTGTTATAGTTAAGGTGTACCAGTGTGCCGTCATCCAGCGTCACCCAGTATTCCTTGTCGTGACGCGTGGTGATACGCTTAGCCTCCTCCAACTGTTCCACAAAACCTTCATCCACATGGTATAAGTCGCACTCCTCCTTGCTGATAACCTGCTGACGCGAGGTGACAGACGAAACGATATCCGCGCCCGCTCTCCCACTCTCACGACTCTGCTCCATCGCCAGCTGCACCTCTTCTGTGATCACCGGTGGGGTGACACGGGTATATTCCCGGTGATACCAGAAAGCACCACCCACAAGAAGGATCAGGATGACGGCAGCAATGCGATAGAAACGGGGAGAAAATACTCTTGCTTCACTTGTTTTCACAGTATCTGTCTCACCTTCGTTTACATATTGTTCTATAAACTTTTGTAAGGCAGCATCTGTGTCAACAGAAGCATATTCCTTGTATCTCTTGGTAAGATCATCTGCCTCAGTCATCTGTTCCAGATGCTTGGCAGTATTCTTATCATTAGCTAATGTTTCGGATAATAACTGATATTCATCATCTGAAATATCGCCTGATAAGTATTTCCTTATTAGTGTATTAATATTATTTGTCATAAAGTTTTTTCTCTATGACACAAAAAAAGTAAAAACGGTTACAAGAAAAAGAAGAAATCAGTAAACTTCTAAAAGTACAAATAGCAATGCTAATGTCTCATTGTCTAAATTCTTTTTAAGAAAAGCCATTGCCCTTTTCTTGTTGGTTCGTACAGTCTCGCTTGCCATATCAAGTGCCTGAGCAATCTCCCTGTTCTTTTTCCCTTCCATAACCATGAGAAACACCTCACGCTGTCTGGGTGGCATCTGGTCGATCATTAAGAATAACTGACGATACACCTCTTCCGAGAAAACTTGCTCTTCATGATTCTCTGTAAGTTTATACTCCTCATATTCACTTATAGTATGTGGAGCCACTCTTTTAATTTTTTGTTGGCGAATCAGATTTAAACAATTGTTACGTACTGAATTATACAGATACGCCTTTAGTGCAGCATTATTAGGAAGAATAATTTTCTTTTCCCAAAGTGCAGCCATCGTATCCTGTACAGCATCCTCAGCAGATTCCTTTTCCTGGAGAATCCGCATAGCATAACTTACCAATGCCCCATAGAAATGCTCATAGAGCATTGTAGCTGCATCGGTATCCCATCGGGTAATAACATCTATAGACAGTTGCCGCATCCTCTCCGATAATAATTTCTGCAAAATTACATAAAGTCAAGCGGAGGACAAAATAAACTCGTTTATTTTTCATCCCGAGACGGAGTAATTTCGCTGTTTACTCAGCAAAATTACAAAAAATAATTACATATGCAATACTTTGTTCCTTAAACTATTATTTTTGTAATAAAATACCTCATAGAAGAAAAATTCATCTGTAAGTACACAGCGCTCTTAATCTCAAAGGATCCCCTACCCTTTTATGCAAAGAAAAAGGTGGCTGCCTGACATACAGCAGCCACCACCAATGAATTCATCATTGAACGATCAGGAACGTGGTTTACTTCACCAGGATCTTCTTGCCATTCATGATGTAGATGTTACCCTTGCGCACCTCTGTGACACGTTTTCCTTGTAATGTGTAAATGGCAACACCTTTCTCCAAAGCAGCCTTGATAGAGAGGATGCCTGAGGTTCCTGTCACATAGATGACGTGGTAATGCCAGTCGTCACCACCACTACCGTCAGGACGGAAATAGACGGTATAGTTACCAGCTTGCTCAACCTTATAGTTAGGTGCGTTGTCTGGATACCAGGTACCGTCAATACCTCTTACCTTAAGTTCTGCGCCTGCTTCCAGTGAGAGTGTGATCATATACTCGCCTTCCGCTCCCGGATTGGCCTCCAACTTGTACTGTTCATTGATGCTCCAGTCGTTCATGGATCCAACCAGATAGTATTCTGGATCATACAACTCGTACAGCTTACCATTCTCAAACGGGAGATTGTCGGTCGTACGGGCAAACGTGGCATCCTTTGAACCCTTACCGTCACCGAATCGGATATACTCAGGAGCTGCCTCAGCCTTGAATGTGAACGTATAGACACCGTCTGCCTGTTCAATCAACCTACCAGGTGCCTTCACACGGGCAATGTTCTTCTCGTCAAGGGTCGTCGCAGTCAGGTTCGTGTAGTTGTTACCGTTCTCGGAGCTTCCGCTCCATACCACGGCATAAACCTTCTCCCAACTCTTGTTCGTCTTGAACGTCACCGTGTATTCCTGCCAGTTCCACTCACGCGGAGCAAACATACCCTTAGCCTCGATATTCGCTGCCTTGATACCGGCAGTACGATACATCGCACCCATCATCGTGATACGGTACGTGTCAACATCATCCTGCAACGTGATATCCTGTGTACAATGGTAAGGACGGTTGTCAACGTCTCCGTTCTTCTCCCACGCATACTCACCCACAGGTGTAGCCTTGATGAAACGGGCAAAGTTCACATGCGTGCAGCCCTGAGGCAGCGTGGCCTTATAAACTGCCAGCTCACCCTCCACGTACTCCATCGGGATCCAGGTGCCCTTCGTGATGTCAAACTCGTCACCTTCCCAGGCCCATACGGCAAAATGACCGTCGTTGGGTTGCCACTGGTCGGCATCCAGGTAGATCGTCTTAGGATCATACAACTCGTACAACTTACCATTCTCAAACGGGAGATTGTCGGTCGTACGGGCGAACGTGGCATCCTTTGAACCCTTGCCGTCACCGAAACGGATATACTCAGGAGCGGCCTCAGCCTTGAACGTGAACGTATAAACACCCTCGCTCAGCTCGAGCAAGCGGCCGGGAGCCTTCACACGCGCAATGTTCTTCTCGTCAAGGGTCGTCGCAGTCAGGTTCGTGTAGTTGTTACCGTTCTCGGAGCTTC
>JAEEZP010000289.1 GCA_016291915.1 Prevotella sp.
CAACACGTAATGACCAGTTCAGACCGGCATAGAGGGAGTGAACTTCATTGAATATCTTATTATAGGATAAGGTAAGGTCGGCATTGTAGTTGACCGACTTTGTTTGACTGTAGTTATAACTACCGCGGCGGAAGAATCCATCGCCGGATGAATACTCATTACTGCTGGATGAGGTAAAAGCACTGTCATCGGGAGAACGGAACACGTCAGAATGACTGATCGTCTGCGAGATACCTAACTGTCCGCGCAGATTTAGTTCGGGAATGATACGCCAGTCGATGGAGAAATTATCGGTCAGTGTCTGGTAGTTGCTCTTGTTGAACGAGCCCAGAGAAGCATTGTAGAGTGGATTCTCTGTGGTACCCCACATATAGATAAACCGATCGAAATATTTCACCAGATTGCCTTCTGAGTCATACGGGCTGTTGTAGGGCTGTTGCCTGACATAGGTACTGAATGAGCCGTAAGGACTCTCCTTGGAACCGTTGATGCCAATGGATGAGTAGTTGCGGAAGATAAGGTTCTTATAAGTGTACATCAAGGTGATAGCACCGTTGAAGTTCTGGCGGAGACTGCCTTTCATGGCACCTTGCACATCGTTATATTGTGCATCCAATCCCCAGCGGAACTCATTACTACCGCCTTCAAGACGCGCATTGTAACGTTGACCGACACCAAGGCGCAAAGGCTTGGCAAGCCAATCCGTGTCAGAACCGGAAAGGATGTTGCGTAAACGCTGGTTATAGGTTTCTTTAAAAAGGATATCCGACATGGTGGTGTTTGTATCACCGGCATAGTATGGTTTCGTATAAAGACCGGCCTTGCGCTCCAACTCTAATTTGTCGAGTGCTCCCAACAGATGATAACTGGTAAGGTCGGGAATTTCCATTTGCAGACCGGCCTCTACGTTGATTTTTAACCGACCGGCCTCTGGTTGCTTGGAGATGATGACGATGACACCATTGGCACCGCGCGAACCATAGATGGCAGTGGCGGAAGCATCTTTCAGAATATTGATGCTCTCAATCTCCTCGTCGTTGTAGTCCATCAGCTTCTGCAGCGATATTTCGAAGCCGTCCATGATAATCAGTGGCACATTGGGGTTACTGCTGGTACTCTGTCCAAGTTCTTCCAGGTTGAGGGAAGAGTTACCGCGGATATTTATATCAGGTAACTTGTTAGGGTTTGAACCGCTGATGTTGTCCACAGGGAAATTAATGCTGACATCTGCATTCTTCAGTGTCTGCAGCAGGTTCTGTCCACGGAATTGCTCTAACTGTTCCTTGCTGATGGTTGACACCGATCCGGTATAGCTCTCTTTGGCTTTGCGGAAAATACCGGTCACCACCACTTCATCAAGTTTGTTGTCGGCACGCATAACTACGTCGCGTTTCACGTCACCCGTACCCTGTGCGATCTGTATATACTCAGTACCTAATCCTACATAAGAGAATTTGAGGATGGTCTCTTCCTGCGGGATGGGAAAGGTATAGAATCCCTCGGTGTCTGTCACTGTGCATACACGTGACTCACCGATACAGACAGGAACACCGATAAGCGGCTCTCCCGTCTCGTCTTTCACGTATCCTGAGACATTCCTGTTGCCTTTCAGTGCAGGTTGTGTGCGGTTGGTTGACTTTACCGTAACCAGTTTGCCCGAAATAGTATACTCCAACGGTTTTCCCGTGAGCATATATTTCAGAGCCTGTTCAAAAGTTTGATTTTTTAACTTGCCGGATACACGATAGATTTCCACCTCATTATAGGTGAACATAATCTTGTAAGTACTGGCTTTTTCCAGTTGTCGCAAAGCATCTGACAACTTTTCGTTCTTAAATGTCATATTGATTTTCTTGTTGTCCTGAGCCGTTATCGACGACATACAGAAAACCATTATGAGCATTATGAACAGTAATCGTCTTTTATTCATAAGCGATGTTTAATGATTAGTATATTTAGATTCACTAATTCTGTTACGGATGAGTTTAATTTTTGGTATGAGAAAATTAAATTTTTCTTACTCTTTTTTTTGTTTTCCTTAGAAATTAGTATTTTTGCACATAAAATTGATGTGAATGGAGACACATGAAGAGTTTAACGAGGTTTTTAGGGCTTACTACAAACCCCTGTACTTCTTCGCAAGGCAGTATGTCGATGATGTGGATGAATGCCATGATATCGTGGAATCAGCCTTCGAAGACATTCTGCTTCATTTTGCCTCCATTGAGCAAGCTACCGCAAGACAGTATCTTTATATAAATGTACGCAATAAGTGCATTGACTGGTTACGTCATCTTAACACTCGTAAGCAATATGCCGCACAAGTGATGATGATGGGTGATATCTATTACGACCCTCACCGGACCATGGAGATCAAAGAGCGAGAGCGCATCATAGACCAGGTGCTCAATACGCTTGAGCCACCTACCAAAGATATATTCATCGCTTGTTATGTGGACAGGAAACGATACAAGGAAGTGGCAAAACTGATGAATATCACTGAGGTAGTGGTGAAGAATCATATTATGAAGGCGCTGAAGATGATACGCAGCCTAAATCTTAAAATATGATAAAATGTGATACTTTTTATTCGGTATATTCGTAATAGTAATAAAAAGAAACAGCTAATTAAGTAAGAAGAACAGAGCATAATAGCGAAATGAAGATGGAAGAAGTACTTGACATCATGGAGCAAGGAACTACTCTTTCTGAGGAACAGATTCAGGAGTTGAAGAGCGATGCAAACCTCATGGAGGCTTGTGAGGATATTCATATAGCTGCACACCTGCTACGCCAGCAGAAAGAAGACTTCGATGTTGAAGAGCGTCTTGAACAATTCAATGAAAGACATTCCCATCATCCAAGACAACAAAGGAGACGAGCCATCATCAGAAGGCTGCTCTTCGCAGGAGGGTTTGCTGCTGCGGCTGCCATTCTTTGGGCAGTGTTCTTCATACATTCTCCAAAAGACAGTTCTTCACAGCAGATGGAGGAAGGTATGCTCTATGCGGCAATAGAAGGCAAGAACCAACCCATGCTCACCAATTCCAAAGGCAAGTCCGTGGATATTGCTTCGTTTCTTGATGTGGTAGAAAATCCCGTAACTCCCAACAGTGCTGTTGTAACGGTTAAGGATGATGCATCGATACCTCTTGATACCATGCGTTTCACCATCCCCTACGGCAAAGACTATACGGTGCATCTTCCCGACGGAAGTCGTGTCAAGCTTCATCCCGGTAGCCGTATCAGTTATCCTACTCGCTTCGTAGGCAGCACCCGTCAGGTATCTCTTACGGGAGAAGCATATTTCATGGTGGCCAAGGATGCCTCGAAACCATTCATCGTGAAAACCGGAAATGTTTACACACGGGTGCTCGGAACAGAGTTCAATGTTAAGTCGTGGAATGAAGAAGGGATGTCAAACCACGAGATTACCTTGGTGGAGGGTAGCATAGAGATATCCGCTGTCAAAGGGAACACCTCCGCACCCCATCCGACGGCATCAAGGATTCTCAAACCCGGTCAACAGGCAAGGTTCAGTGCCCAGAGTGCCTCTTTTAACATTGATGAGGTTGACACCTATCCTTATATTATGTGGCGCGACAACTATTTCTATTTTGACAATATCAACATGAAGGAAATGCTGCTTGCCATTGGTCAGCGTTATAATATGAGTGTGGTTTGTCACAACAAGGAAATATCCAATCTGAGGGTACGCTTTATAGCCGAGCGTGATAGCAGCATCAACTATATTATTGAAAAGATCAATGGCTTAGGTACTGTCACCGCTTCTATCGAGGACGGTCGCATCGTTGTGAGATAACATGATTTGCTACAGAACAGTCTGGTGGAGGGTGTTCCGCACTGGGTTCGAACCAGTGACCTCCGCCCTGTCAAGGCGGCGCTCTAAACCAACTGAGCTAGCGGAACAGCGTTTGCGCAATAAATGATTGTGCAAAGATAATTGAAAAGAAACAAACTGCCAAATTATTTAA
>JAEEZP010000290.1 GCA_016291915.1 Prevotella sp.
AGCGGTTTTGATCGTTATTTCCAGATTGCCAAGTGCTTCCGTGATGAAGATCTTCGTGCAGACCGCCAGCCGGAGTTTACCCAAATAGATTGTGAGATGTCGTTTGTGGAACAAGATGATGTGATCGATTTGTTTGAGGATATGGCTCGTCATCTTTTCAAGGAGATTCGTGGTATCGATTTACCTGAGAAACTACCACAGATGACATGGCATGATGCTATGCGCCTATATGGTTCTGACAAGCCTGATCTCCGTTTTGGAATGGAATTTGTTGAACTGATGGATGTCTTGAAAGGCACTGGTACTTTCAGCGTCTTTGACGATGCCAATTACATTGGTGGTATTTGTGTACCAGGATGTGCAGACTATACCCGTAAGCAACTTGACCAACTGACAGATTTTGTAAAGAGTCAGCAAGTAGGTGCCAAAGGTTTAGTGTATGTGAAGTTCAATGCTGATGGTTCTGTGAAGACAAGTATTGATAAGTTCTACACACCTGAGGTATGGGCCGCCCTGAAAGAAAAGATGGGCGCTAACGATGGTGATCTGGTATTGATCCTCAGTGGTGACAATGCCAATAAGACTCGTATTCAGTTGTCTGCATTACGATTAGAGATGGGAGACCGCCTTGGACTGCGTGACAAGAACACCTTCAAATGTCTGTGGATCATCGACTTCCCATTGTTTGAGTGGAGCGATGAAGAGCAGCGACTGATGGCAACTCACCATCCGTTTACAATGCCAAATCCCGAAGATATTCCATTACTCGACAGTCACCCTGAACAGGTTCGTGCCAAGGCATATGACTTTGTCTGCAACGGTGTTGAGCTCGGTGGTGGTAGTCTGCGTATTCACGATGGACAGCTACAGGCAAAAATGTTTGATATTCTTGGGTTCACTCCTGAACGAGCCATGGCACAGTTCGGATTCCTGATCAATGCTTTCAAATACGGAGCACCTCCCCATGCAGGACTGGCCTTTGGCTTAGATCGCTATGTGAGCATTATGGCTGGTCTTGACAGCATCCGTGACTGTATCGCTTTCCCAAAGAACAATAATGGAAGGGATGTGATGCTTGATGCTCCCGGAGAGTTGGACCCCAAACAGTTAGAAGAATTGCAATTACAGCTTAATCTCAAAGAAGATAAAAAATAGTAGTTGATTTATGTCAATAAATCTTCACAAAAAAGAAGATTGTTTAAAAAATAAAAATTCTGTAATAAAATAAGTATTACTTTTGCATCGTCCTTAATAATAGAAAAGGAATAAAGATTCAATCAGGATTTATATTTTTTGAAAAATGGCAGAAAAGAAGACTACAAAGGCTGCTGCTGCAAAAGTTGCAGAAGCTCCTAAGAAAGAAACAGTAAAGAAAGCTACCAAGAAAGTGGCTGCAAAGAAAGTTATCTCATACACAGCTGAGAATGTAGGTTTTAAGGCTGGTGATGTTTACCAGGCACTTGCTACCGCACAGAAGGCTCTCAGCGTTAAGGAAATCGCCGCTCAGGCAAACATTGCTGAAGAGGAAGTACTCCTCGGTGCAGGTTGGTTGCTCAAAGAGGGTAAGATAACTGAAGCAGAAGGCAAGATTGTTTTAGCTTAATCTGTAATAGATTATTGGGAAGGGCTGAGTGTTTATACATTCGGCCCTTCTTCGTAAAAAGGAATAATGAAATACGAAAAAGAGATATTACGCATACTGTCAGTAGCAGGGAGCACAGGACTCAGCGTCAAGAAGATTGCCCGTCATGTGTTCAATGCTTCAAATACCTTTTTCGACGTACTCAACTACGATGAGGTGTATCAACAAGTGCAGCAGTATCTCTTACGTAACAGCAAACAAAAAGACTCTCTTTTTGAGCGTATGGATGCCAGAGGTGTCTATCGCTTGAATGCCAACTCAGCAGAATCTCTCCAACTAATGCTTCAGTTTCAACCGGAGGAAGAAGATCAACAAATAAAAACAGAGACTGACCAATCATTATCGCTTTTTGACGAGTTATAAACATTCTGCTTACTCATTAATAATTGTAGGTATAATGTTCACATAATTACGAATTTGTTAGTGTATACCAAAAATAAGTTCGTTATTATTTGTCTAAATGAAACATAATGCATATCTTTGCATCGTCTATTCAGAGAATATCTGAAAGAACATAATATTAAATCATGCAGGTTATGATGAATATTTCTATTTTGTCTCTTCTGGGAATCTTGCGACTTCAGGAATAAGTCGGAAGTGAAGAGGTGTATAGTTTATAGCAACATGTTATCGTAAATAAGTATAAGCCTTTCCACTTCTGATGAGTGAGAAAGGCTTTTTATATAAATATATTTAAGGTACAAGATGAGTGAGAGATTGTATATTTTCGACACAACATTAAGAGATGGAGAACAAGTGCCGGGGTGTCAGCTGAATACTGTAGAGAAAATTCAAGTAGCCAAACAGTTAGAGCAGTTGGGGGTGGACGTGATAGAGGCAGGCTTCCCCATATCCAGTCCTGGAGATTTCAATTCAGTTATTGAAATATCCAAAGCTGTTACGTGGCCCACGATCTGTGCATTGACAAGGGCTGTACAGAAAGATATTGATATCGCGGTTGAATCTCTACAATTTGCCAAACGGAAGAGGATTCATACGGGTATCGGTACTTCCGACTCACATATTTTATATAAGTTTAATTCCAACCGAGAAGAGATTATTGAACGGGCGGTAGCTGCAGTAAAATATGCAAAACAATTTGTGGAAGATGTGGAGTTTTACGCAGAAGATGCAGGACGTACAGACAATGAATATCTGGCTCGAGTGATAGAAGCTGTTGTAAAAGCAGGTGCTACAGTATGTAATATTCCCGATACCACAGGTTATTGTCTGCCGGAGGAATACGGTTCGAAGATTTGTTATCTCATGGAGCATGTAGATGGTTTATCTAGTGGTAAGACCATTCTTTCTACCCATTGTCATAACGACTTAGGTATGGCAACTGCCAACACCATGAGCGGTATCCTGAATGGTGCTCGACAAGTAGAAGTAACAATCAACGGTATCGGCGAACGTGCTGGTAATACTTCGTTGGAGGAGATTGCCATGATCCTGAAGTGTCATAAGAAAATCGGTATTGATACGAATATCAACACGTCAAAGATATATCCTACAAGCAGAATGGTATCTTCACTGATGAACATGCCTGTACAAGCCAATAAAGCCGTGGTAGGCAGAAATGCTTTTGCGCATTCCAGTGGTATCCATCAGGATGGTGTGTTGAAGAATGTAGATACATACGAGATTATGGATCCAAAGGATATTGGACTCGATGACAACTCTATTGTATTGACAGCACGCTCAGGTCGCGCTGCTTTGAAATATCGGTTGGAAGTGCTTGGTGTTCCTGTCAATGATGAGAAGAAACTCGATAAGATCTATCAGAAATTCCTTGCCTTGGCAGACAGAAAGAAAGAGGTGAATGATGATGATATCCTCACGCTTGCAGGAGCAGACTCAGCCGATAACCATGCAGTGAGACTTGATTTCTTACAAGTGACTACCGGTATGGGCGTGAAGAGTGTTGCAAGCATCGGACTGGATATCAGCGGACAAAAGTTTGAAGCTGCCGCAACAGGTAATGGACCTGTTGATGCTGCCATCAAAGCATTGAAGAAAATCATTTTAAAACAGATGACATTAAAGGAGTTCACTATTCAGGCTATCTCCAAAGGCTCCGACGATGTGGGAAAGGTGCATATGCAAGTGGAATACAACGGCAGTCTCTATTATGGCTTCGGTGCTAATACCGACATTGTGACAGCTTCTGTGGAAGCCTATATTGAATGTATCAATAAGTTTAGAAACTAATCATATGAACACATTATTCGATAAGATTTGGGATCAACATGTTGTGCAGATTGTTGAAGATGGTCCGACACAGTTGTATATCGACCGACTGTATTGTCATGAGGTCACCTCACCACAGGCGTTCGACGGACTGAGGGAGAGAGGGTTAAAATGCCTGCGCCCACAACAGATATTCTGCATGCCCGACCATAACACACCTACACACGACCAGGATAAGCCTATTGTGGATCCTATATCGAAAAAACAGGTGGATGCTCTTAAAAAGAATGCAGAAGACTTTGGACTGCCATATTATGGTATGATGCATCCTAATAATGGCATTATCCATGTAGTAGGTCCTGAGTTGGGATTGTCATTACCTGGTATGACCATCGTATGTGGTGACTCTCATACCAGTACTCATGGGGCAATGGGGGCCGTTGCTTTCGGTATCGGAACCTCAGAAGTAGAAATGGTACTTGCCTCTCAATGTATTTTACAGCAAAAACCGAAGTCTATGCGCATCACCATCAACGGGAAACTAGGCAAAGGTGTATGTGCTAAGGATATTGCTCTTTATCTGATGAGTAAACTGACAACCTCTGGAGCAACTGGCTATTTTGTGGAATATAGCGGGGAAACTGTCAGAAATCTCTCAATGGAGGGTAGACTTACCTTGTGTAACCTTTCTATAGAGATGGGTGCCCGTGGTGGTTTTGTCGCTCCTGACGAGACAACCTTCAGCTATATCAAAGGTAAGCACTTCGCACCTAAGGGAGAGGCATGGGATCGTGCTCTGGCATATTGGAAAACACTCTACAGCGGAGACGATGCCGTATTTGATAAGGAACTGTATTTCGATGCTGCAGATATTGAACCCCGAATCACTTATGGTACTAACCCAGGCATGGGCATCGGCATCAACGAGAACATACCCTATTTGAGTGACCTCGATCCGAAAGACAAACCAGCAATGATGAAAGCATTAAAATATATGGGATTCTTTGCAGGGGAGAAGATAAGTGGACACGAGATAGACTATGTCTTCCTGGGGGCATGTACTAATGGAAGGATAGAAGATTTCCGTGCTTTTGCTGAGATCGTGAAAGGACGGAAGAAAGCAGATAGAATTACGGCATTGCTTGTTCCGGGTTCGTGGACTGTCGACCGTCAGATACGTGAGGAAGGCATCGATAAGATCTTGTTGGAAGCCGGTTTTGAGATTCGGCAGCCAGGCTGTTCAGCTTGTTTAGCAATGAATGATGATAAGATACCTGCTGGAAAATATTGTGTTTCAACTAGTAACCGTAATTTCGAAGGGCGCCAGGGCCCCGGGGCACGCACTATCCTTGCCAGTCCTTATGTGGCTGCCGCTGCAGCAATTACCGGTGAGATTACCGATCCACGAATATATATGTAAATAACCATATTAAGATGAAACAGATATTTAATATCATAAGAAGTACCTGTGTTCCCCTTCCTTTGGAGAATGTAGACACTGACCAAATTATACCTGCCCGATTCTTAAAAGCAACGACAAGAGATGAATCCTTCTTTGGAGAGAATCTCTTTCGTGATTGGCGTTACAAGGAAGATGGCAGCCTGAACGAGTCGTTTGTCCTCAATGATCCCACCTACAGCGGATGCATCCTTGTAGCAGGTAAAAATTTCGGTTCTGGATCGAGTAGAGAACATGCTGCATGGGCTATTGCAGGTTATGGTTTCAGAGTAGTTATCAGTAGTTTCTTCGCAGATATTCATAAGAATAATGAACTGAATAATTTTGTTTTACCGGTAGTGGTATCAGAGTCTTTCCTGAAAGAACTCTTCGACAGTATTGATAATGATCCTCAGACAATGGTGGAAGTAAATCTTCCAGAACAAACTGTAACCAACTGCAAGACGGGTAAGCAAGAACATTTCGATATTAACGGTTATAAGAAACACTGTCTGATTAACGGTCTTGACGACATTGATTTCCTTTTGGAAAATCAAGATAAGATTATTGACTGGGAAATGAAAAAGAAAAGAGAATGAGCGATTATAAAACTTCAAAAGAGTTTTCATATACACGGACTTTACCGTTTATCGAGATTATGGACTGTACCCTGCGGGATGGTGAACAAACCAGTGGGGTATCTTTCCTTCCACATGAAAAACTGATGATAGCCCGCAAACTTCTTCATGAAGTGAATGTTGACCGTATCGAGGTGGCATCTGCTGGAGTTTCAAAAGGCGACGAGGATGCTGTCACTATGATCTGTCGCTATGCCAAGACTATTGGTAAGGAAGATAAGGTAGAGGTGCTCGGTTTTGTTGATGGTCAGAAATCTGTCGATTGGATCTGTTCCTGTGGAGGAAAAGTGATAAATCTGTTAGCCAAAGGATCTGAAAAGCACTGTAGGCAACAACTAAATAAGTCAATGGATGAACATCTGGAGGATATCCTTGAGGTGGTGCGTTATGCAGAAGAGAAACAGATGACCATCAATCTTTATCTGGAAGATTGGAGTAATGGTATGCAGGATTCACCGGAATATATCTATGGTTTAATGGATTGTCTTACCAAAACATCCATCAAACGATTCATGCTTCCGGATACCCTTGGCATCCTGAACCCTCTACAGGTCATTGAGTTTATGCGAAAGATGCAAAGAAGGTACAGTGGAACACATTTTGATTTCCACGCACATAACGACTACGATCTGGCAGTAAGCAACTCATTAGCTGCTGTCTTAAGCGGTTGTAAAGGATTACATGTCACAGTGAATGGATTGGGTGAACGTTGTGGCAATGCGCCGTTATCCAGTGTGCAAGCTATTCTTAAAGACCATTTCCAAGCAAAGACAAACATCTGTGAAGACCGTCTGAATGAGATATCACGACTGGTGGAAGGATATAGTGGTATAGCCATTGCCCCCAACCAGCCCGTCATCGGAGAGAATGTCTTTACCCAAGTGGCTGGTGTTCATGCTGATGGTGATAATAAAGCCGGTCTATATTTTAATGCACTCGTCCCGGAGCGTTTTGGCAGGAAACGGGAATATGCCCTTGGGAAAAACAGTGGTAAGGCAAATATCGAGCGAAATCTCGAAGAATTAGGGTTGGAGCTCACACCAGAGCAGACCCACAAAGTAACACGGCGTATCATAGAGTTAGGAGATCGTAAAGAGATCGTAACGCAAGAAGATCTGCCTTATATCGTCAGTGATGTGCTGAAACATGATACGCCAGAGGATAGCGTAAAACTAATATCTTATGTGGTATCCACGGCTTACGGACTTAAACCAGGCGCCAATATTCATGTGGAGATTAATGGACAACAGTATGAAGCTGGTGCTACCGGTGATGGACAATACGATGCTTTCGTGAAAGCCTTACGTTGGATATATAAGAAATATCTGGGCAGAACATTCCCCATACTGGCAAATTATTCAGTAAGTATACCTCCAGGAGGACGTACAGATGCTTTGGTACAGACGATTATCACGTGGCAGAATGGAGATAAGATTATCCGGACACGCGGATTGGATGCCGATCAGACATATGCTGCCATCAAAGCAACCTTCAAGATGTTGAACATCTTTGAAAAAGAATACCAGAGTTCTTTGGAGAAAACAGAATAAGTTTGTATTTTTGTAGCGAGAAACCATGAAAGATTGAGTATGATCCCGTTATCCCACGATTTCGTAATCTCATCATATCATGTCGCATGATCTCGTAATCTCGTGATCTCCTAATTTCGTTAATTAATAACACTTAATAATATGAAGCTAAATATTGCTGTGTTAGCCGGTGATGGTATTGGACCGGAGATTATGGTTCAGGGTGTAGCTGTGATGGATGCCATTGCAGAGAAGTTTAATCATCAGATAGTTTACAAAGAAGCTATCTGTGGAGCGGATGCCATTAACAAGGTCGGGGATCCTTTCCCAGAAGAAACATTCCAAATATGTAAGGAAGCTGACGCCGTGCTCTTCGCAGCTGTTGGTGATCCGCGATATGATAATGATCCCACCGCAAAAGTACGTCCGGAACAAGGATTACTCGCCATGCGCAAGAAGTTAGGACTATTTGCTAATATCCGTCCTGTACAAACCTTCAAATGTCTGTTGCATAAATCGCCATTAAAAGATGAACTTATTGCAGGTGCTGATTTTATCTGTATCCGTGAGTTAACCGGTGGTATGTACTTTGGAGAAAAATACCAGGATAATGACAAAGCTTATGACACGAATTACTATACCCGTCCGGAGATTGAGCGTATCCTGAAGGTTGGTTATGAATATGCCCGTAAACGTCGCCATCACCTTACAGTGATAGACAAAGCAAACATATTGGCTTCCAGTAGATTGTGGAGAAAAATAGCCAAAGAGATGGAATCTCAATATCCTGATGTAGTAACTGATTATATGTTTGTTGACTATGCCTCTATGCGTATGCTCGCCGAACCAACATTTTTTGATGTGATGGTTACAGAAAACACATTCGGTGATATACTAACGGATGAAGGCTCATGCATCAGCGGTTCCATGGGACTCCTTCCTTCTGCTTCTACAGGGGAAAGCACACCTGTTTTTGAACCTGTTCACGGTAGTTGGCCTCAAGCTGCCGGAAAGAATATAGCCAATCCACTGGCACAGATTCTCTCTGCTGCCATGCTCTTTGAGTATTTCGACCTGAAAGAAGAAGGAGCATTGATACGTAAGGCTGTGGATGCTTCATTAGATAACAATATCCGTACTCCGGAGATACAAGTAGAAGGTGGCAAACATTATGGTACTCGCGAGGTAGGGGAGTGGATTGTCAACTATATCAAAAATGCATAATTCATGAGAAAAATAGTCGTATTCCTCTTGTTTATTTCTTCTCTGTCGGTCATAGCCCAATCACGACAAGAACTGCGTGACAGTCTCAAAGCTGCCACCGAACGATTGGCGTATTATCCAGACAGTATTGATTTGAGGTTGCAAAAGGCCGCCTATAACCTGCAACTGGAGCAATGGAATTTTGCAAAAGAGGAATACGACTATATTCTTAACCGTTATCCAAACCATTTAGCAGCACTCTTCTATCGTGCATACACCAATGAACGATTATATAGATATGCATTTGCACGACTGGATTACGAGAATCTTCTTTTACTCGTCCCTGCCCATTTTGAGAGTCGTCTCGGACTAGCTCTGCTAAACCAGAAAGACAAGAAATACACAGAAGCAATGGATCAGATCAATCTCCTGGTGTCACAACATCCTGACAGCGCTTTGGCCTATGCAGCACGCGCCGGAATGGAAACAGAGAGGGAGATGTTTTCGTTAGCTATCTATGACTATACAGAGGCCATAAAGAGAGATCCAAAGAATACAGACTATATCTTGGCAAGAGCTGATTTGTATATCCGTGAACGAAGATTTTCTGATGCTAAAAAAGACCTTGACAGACTTATTGTATTGGGTATTCCCAAGCCATCCTTAAAAGAATTTTACAAGCAATTGAAGAGGTAAAACTTCTTGTTGTATTATATTCTATAATACACTATTTACTAATAAGTTATATCATATACTGACAACAATTACTTAAAACTAGTATAAAAAAAACTTTGAATTCCTTAACGGATATAGAATTTTTTACTTACCTTTGCGTCAAAATTCGAATTTATTCATTAATATTATTAAAAACTATGCAGAAAAGAATTGGTTTTCTGATGTCCATAATGCTGTTTTTTGCTACAGCAATGATGGCTCAAATCACAACTTCTTCTATGAACGGTAAGATCGTTGACGAAAACAACGAAGCCGTAATTGGAGCAACGGTTCAGGTAGTACACGAACCTTCCGGAACACGTTATTCAGCAGTGTCTAACATTGATGGACGTTTCACTATCCAAGGTATGCGTACCGGTGGCCCATACAGTGTTACGATCACTTACATCGGTTACAAAGACATTACCTACAAGAACATTACCTTACAGTTAGGTGAGCCTTATATGCTCAATGCTAACCTCAGTGAGGATGTCAACCAGTTGGGTGAAGTCGTCGTTACCGGAACAAAATCTAAGTTCAATGCAGAGAAGACAGGTGCTTCTACGAACATTAACAGTGCGCAGATTACCAACCTGCCTACGGTCAGCCGTAACATTACTGACGTTACACGTCTGTCTCCTTATGGAGGTAACGGCATGAGCTTTGCAGGTGCTGACGGACGTACTGCAAACTTCACTGTGGATGGTGCTAACTTCAACAACAACTTCGGTCTTTCTGACAAGTTGCCTGGTGGTGGTAACCCAATCTCCATTGATGCTATCGAGGAATTACAGGTAGTTATTTCTCCCTATGATGTACGTCAGACCAACTTTATCGGTGGTGGTGTAAATGCTATTACCAAGTCAGGTACTAATACATTCAGAGGTTCTGCTTACATTTATCACAAGAATGAGAATATGCAGGGTGATGCCGTTTACCGCCAGCAGATTAGTGGTGCACGTGATAAGTCACAGACTACAACATACGGTTTCACACTCGGTGGCCCGATCATCAAAAACAAACTATTCTTCTTCGCTAATGGTGAGATGATAAAGATTCCTACCATCGTTAATAGATGGAGAGGTTCTGTGGATGGTGTTGCTGATCCCACCAATTATGTTTCCCGGACGAAACTCTCTGATCTGGAGGCTGTCTCTAACTATATGAGGAGTAAGTATGGATACGATACCGGTAGCTGGACAAGTTTCCCCGCAGATGAGAGCAACTATAAGTTGATGACCCGTATCGACTGGAACATCACTGACAACCATCGTCTGGCATTGCGTTATAACTATACCAAGAATAATGTGTGGAACTCTCCGAATGCCACTTCCATGGACGGTGGCACTCGTATGTCAGGAGCACGTATGTCTCAGTATTCCATGGCTTTTGCAAATACAATGTATTCTATGGAGAACATCGTACACTCTTGGTCTCTTGATCTTAACAGTCGATTAGGCGACAACCTTTCCAATCAGTTCCTGGCAACCATTTCTAAGTTGGATGACGTTCGTGGTTCAAACTCCTCCGAGTTCCCACATATCGATATCACTAAGGATGACAACAACTACATGGCACTTGGTTATGAGTTGTTTACCTGGAACAATGCCGTTCACAACACCATTTGGAATATCAAGGATGACGTGACCTATTATATGGGTAATCATAAGATTATGGCCGGTGTTACTTTCGAGCATCAGATGGCAGACAATATCTACATGCGTAACGGTGCCGGTTACTATCGCTATAACTGGGAAGAAGGTATGACTGTTGATCAGTTGTTCAACCAGACACCAGAGGTATTCTGTCTCACCTATGGTTACGACGGAGAGTCTGCTCCTGCTGCCCGTGTACAGTTCAACCGTCCGGGTATTTACGGACAGGATGAGTGGAACGTCAATGATAAATTCAAACTCACTTATGGCTTGCGCATTGATGGACTTTTCTTTAACAATGGTGACCTGTTGACAAATAATGCTATCAAGGCTTTGGATTACTACGACAAGAAAGGTAATGTTCGTCAAATCGATACTGGCAAATGGCCTGCCAACAGCATTACCTTCTCTCCACGTCTCGGTTTTACATGGGATGTGCTGGGTGACAAGAGTCTGAAGGTGCGTGGTGGTACCGGTCTCTTCTCCGGTCGTCTTCCGCTCGTATTCTTCACCAATATGCCTACCAACGGTGGTCTCGTACAGTATCAGGCACAGCTCAGTGCAAAGACTAAGGTATGGGATGGTAAAACGGGAACGCCCCTTAAAGGCTATGAGAACTATTCTGGTACATATACCATTGATGCAAAAACCGGCGACCGAAAAATTGATATGAGCCAGTTTGCAGGTGGTCCGATGACGAATATCAATGATATGCTCACCAAATTACAGGGCTTGGGTTATCCCACCACCGTTACCAGTGACATGGGAACCGTTCCTAGCTCTATCTCAGCTGTTGATCCTGATTTTAAGATGCCACAGGTATGGAAGTCTTCCATTGCTATTGACTATGCGATTCCTGTGAACTTCCCGATGACGATTACTGCTGAGGGAATATTTAACAAGACTATCAATGGCGTTTCTATCTCCGACTGGAGTATTCTTCCTGTAGGTGGTTTTGCTCGCTTCAATGGTGTTGACAACCGTCCTATCTATCCTTCCACCTTCCGTTCAGGTACCAAGGCGTTCGTTTTGGAGAACACCAGCAAGGGTTACGGATGGTCTGCCAACGTAACATTGACAGCACAGCCAACCGAGTATCTGAGTTTGATGGCTGCCTACACACATACTGTATCTAAGGAAATTACCGGTATGCCTGGTTCTGCTGCTGAGTCTGCCTTCACCTATGTACCTACATCTGAAGGTCCTAACAATATCAAATTGCACAACTCACAGTATGTCACACCTGATCGTTTCGTGGCATCAGCAACAGCTCACGACAAGAGCGGCAATCATTATAGCTTGATCTATGAGACATGGCGCGGCGGTTATAACTACTCTTATATGATGTCCAACGATATGAATGGCGACGGATATAACTACGATGCTGTATATATCCCGACCAACGAACAGGTAGTCAACAATGAATTCCGCTTCAAGACAACCGACGATCGTGATCGTTTCATGGACTATGTACATGCTAACGACTATCTGAAGAACCACCAAGGTGAATATGCAGAGGCTTACAGCGTATATTCTCCATGGGTACACCGCATTGACTTCAGCTACAAGCACGATTTCCGCTTTAAGGTGGGTGAGACCAAACACACCCTGCAGCTGTCTTGCGATGTAAAGAACTTGCTTAACCTTTTCAACTCCAGCTGGGGTGTTAGCAAGTATCTGAATCCAGAGATTGGTTCTGAGGCTCGTATCCTGAAGTATGAGGGTGTGGACAGAGACGGTTATGCTACTTTCTCAACACCGTCTGTCATCAATGGTCAGACCAAGACTTGGACACCTAACTATAATCTCGGGCAGTGCTGGTATGCTTCTATAGGTATTAAGTATATTTTCAACTAATAAAAAGTCGATAAGATATGAAACTTAAATATTTAATCCCGTGTTTTATCGCAGCTATCGCATTATTTGCAAGCTGCTCGGATGATAATGACCCGACTTATCTGGATGAGGTGCGCCTTTCTTCTTCGTATGTAGCTCTACCACAGAATGGCGGTTCTCAGTCGATAGATATTACAGCCAAAGATAGCTGGACCATCGATGCATCTACAGTACCCGAATGGCTCTCAGTCAGTCCTGCTTCAGGAAGTGCCGGTCAGTCGAATATTACCTTTAATGTAGGTGCCACTGAGAGTGGTCGTAACTGTGAACTGTTACTGGAGTGTGCAGGAAAGACACAACGTATCAACGTGATGCAGTATGCTGAGGAGAAAGATCCTGTTATTTTGACTGTTGCAGAGGCTGTTGCTCTCATTAAATCTGGTAATGCTCCGGGTAGTGCCGTTTATGTAAAAGGTATCGTTTGTCGCATTCAGGAGATCAGTCCCAAGAAGCCAGATGGCAGTGGATATGGCAATGCTACCTACTTCCTCTCTGATGACGGAACCTTCGGCGATGGCAACTGGTTGGAGGTTTATCGTGGTAAATGGTTCAATGGTGCCGATTATGCCCCAGGTGACGAGTTTAGTGTAGGTGACGAGATGGTGATCAAGGGTGTGTTGATTGACTATAATGGTACTCCTGAGACTAATCAGGGAACTGCAGAAGTAATCTCTCTCACGAAGTCGCTTATCAAGTGTGACTCTACCTATGTGGCAGGTGAACTCTCTAATGAACTGCCTCTTGAGGGTGGTGAACTCACTGCTTATATCACCTGTAGTGGTAACGGAGTTACCGTGGAGATTCCAGACAATGCGAAGGATTGGCTTTCCGTTAAGGCTGTCTCTCCCAAAACAGTTACCTTCTATGCCCGTCCCAATGAGGGTGGAGACCGCAACACCAGCGTTACCTTCAAGACCACCGATGGTAAGAAGGATTACAGTTGTGAGACGACCATCGTCCAGAAAGGCGCTGTTGTTGCTTGTACTGTAGCTGATTTCATCGCTGCGGCAGTGGGTGATACGCAATATCGTATTCAGGGTGTGATCACAAGCTTGTATGCCAGTGACAAACAAGGCAAGAGCTTTACAATCGCTGATCATACCGGTTCTGTACTTATTTATCGTGCTGAAGGCTTCCTTGAGTCTGGTGCTAAGGTGGGTGATGTGGTTACCGTTGTGGGCAAGCGTGCTGATTTCAAAGGCACCCCACAGATGGGTGCAGGCTGTATTTTAGAGACGATCGACTATGCCGTTGAATCTATCTCTATTGCCGACTTCCGTAACAAGACTGATGACAAGGAGAAGTATTACCTGATCTCCGGTACTATTGAGAATGCTACGGAGCCTAATACTAAGAATGATGTTACTGAGTATGGTAACTTCAACCTCACTGATGCCAGCGGTTCTGTGTATGTTTACGGTGTACTGAAAGGCTGGGGCGGTGCCAAGGGACAGTTTGGTGAATTGAACCTTACATGGGGAGACAAACTTACCATTATCGCATACAAGACTACCTATAAGGGCTTGGTAGAGGCTGTTGGTGTTTATCTCTCTTCAGAGAAGCAATAGTAATCCTTAATAGGTTATAAATAAAGCGGATATCTTTGTGGTATCCGCTTTTTTTTTGTACATTTGCAACTATAATAATAATACTGACATTTATGAAAATTGATTTTGATAAAATTGAGGAAACCGCTGTACCCAACTTTAAGGGAGGTGAAGGGCACTATATCATGAAGCAGTTTGCCGATGATAAGGTGAAGATTATGTATGGCAAGCTGGAGCCGTGCTGCTCCATCGGTCTGCATACCCATGAGATGAACTGTGAGATTATGTATATCCTTAGTGGTGTAGCTACTTTTATTTATGAAGGTGAAGAAGAAATCGTGCTGCCTGGACAGGTACATTATAACCCCATGGACAAACAGCATACACTCATCAATAAGGAGAAAGAAGATCTGACATTCTTTGCTGTTGTTGCTGAACATCATTAAGAGTTCATAGTGCACAGTTCATAGTTCATAGTGCATAGTTATAGATATCAAGGTAGTAACTGGTCAACTCGTTAACAATAATCATTTATGAGACATATCAAATCATGGATGTTTATCATCCTTATTTTGTTAATAACGCAAAATATATACGGGCAACATAAGAGAGAATTCCGTGGCGCATGGATACAGGCGGTCAACGGACAATGGGTGGGGATGGGTACTGCTCAAATGCAGCAGACGCTTACCTATCAGTTGAACGAATTACAGAAAGATGGTGTCAATGCCATCATCTTTCAAGTACGTCCGGAGTGTGATGCGTTGTATAATAGTTCTATAGAGCCGTGGAGCCGATTCCTCACATCTACGCAGGGAGTGGCTCCACAACCTTATTGGGATCCACTGGCATGGATGGTTCAGGAATGCCATAAGCGTGGTATGGAGCTTCATGCATGGATCAATCCCTATCGTGCCAAGACGAAGAAAACCAACGAGTTGGCGAGTAACCATGTTGCCATCAAGCATCCGGAGTGGATCTTTACCTACGACGGACTCTATCTCTTGAATCCTGCTATACCTGCCTGTCGTGACTATATCTGCCAAGTAGTCAGGGATATCGTCAAGAGATATGATATCGACGGATTGCATATCGATGACTATTTCTATCCCTATCCCGTGGCTGGGGTACCTATCCCTGATGATCGTGAATTCCGTACATATAACAACGGCTATACGGACAGGGGAGATTGGAGAAGAAACAATGTTACTTTGTTCATGGAACAGTTGCATAATACCATCAAACAAGAAAAGCCATGGGTGAAATTCGGCGTTTCTCCTTTCGGTATCTATCGTAATAAGAAAAGTTCTTCAATAGGTAGTATTACCAATGGCTTGCAAAACTACGATGATCTCTATGCTGATGTGTTGTTGTGGGTAAACAATGGACTGGTTGACTATTGTGTTCCTCAGATATATTGGGAGATTGGTAATAAGGCTGCCGACTATCAGGAGCTGATAGGGTGGTGGAACCGCCATTGCAACAGACGACCGTTGTTTATTGGAGAAGATGTAGAACGTACTGTAAAGTTCCAAGATCCAAATCTTCCCGGCCAGCATCAATTACCTGCCAAGATGCTGTTGCATGAGGAAAATAAGAATGTGGAAGGATCTGTGTTATGGTATGCGAAAGCAGCGGTGGATAACGTAGGTAATTACGGTTCTTTACTTCGGAATACCTATTGGAAATACCCTGCATTACAGCCTAAGATGTCATTTATCGACAACAAAGCCCCGAAGAAAGTACGTAAAATGACAGTCCTTCCGATGGAAAAAGGCGATGTGCTCTTCTGGACAGCACCTAAGGGCAGTGGTTGGAAGGACGAGGCTGTCAAGTATGTGGTATACCGCTTCAATAGTGGTGAACGTCTGAATGTCAATGATCCCTCAAAGATTGTGAAGATAACAACAGACTGTTTCTACGAACTACCGACGAGTGGGGGTAGCGGTACCTATGTGGTTACTGCTTTGGACCGCATGCAAAATGAGAGTGGTATCAAGAAGAAGGTGATTCGTTGAATCACCTTCCTTTATTATGTTGTTGGGTACTTTTTCTATAGGAAAAGGTGATTAAAACTATGGGGAAAAGTCACCTTTCTTACTGCTTATAATGACTATTTCTCTTTGATATTATTACCTCATTCATTTGGATAAATAAAGTATTTTGTATACTTTTGTATTTTCAATCATTATAGCATACGACCATGAAATATCCTGTTTTAAAGTTCCTTATATTGCTCTTATTGCCGGCATCTACATGGGCACAACAACCGGAAGCCGGAAAGTTTAACTGGCCGTACACCATCAAGAATGGAAGGATTATAACTGAAGTGCCGAGTATGCCTGTCGGTCAGCAGTCGGCCTTGTGTCTGATAACCCCGAAGTTGGATGTTGTCCGTGTCGCATTCGTAGGATTGGGCATGCGAGGTCCCGGAGCCGTAAAGCGATGGACATATATACCAGGCATACAAGTCATGGCACTCTGTGATTATGCCCGTGAACGTGCTGTGAAATGTAATAACTATCTCAAAGAAGCCTCTATGCCACCTGCAGACATCTATTCCGGAGAAGAAGGTTATAAAGAACTCTGTAAGAGACAGGATATTGATGTGGTTTATATCGCTACCGACTGGATACATCATTTCCTTGTTGCAAAAACGGCTTTGGAAAATGGAAAGCATGTGGCAATAGAAGTGCCGTCGGCTATGAACATGCACGAAATCTGGGAACTCATCAATCTCTCTGAAAGAAAGCGCTTGCATTGCATGATGCTCGAGAACTGCTGTTATGATTTCTTCGAGTTAAACTCGCTGAACATGGCACAACATGGATTATTCGGAGAAGTGATATATGTCCAAGGTGCTTATCGTCATGAATTGTCTCCTTACTGGGATGAATATTGGAAAAAAGATGAAAATGATAAGTTGGGCTGGCGACTGGAATACAACCGGAAATACCGAGGCGATCTCTATGCAACACATGGCTTAGGACCGATAGCACAAGTGCTGGATATCCATCGTGGCGATCGCATGAAGACGCTAGTTGCCATGGACACGCAATCATTCAACGGACGTAAGTTGGTAAAAGACAGAACAGGAAAGGATGAGACTTTCCGTAACGGTGACCATACTACAACACTTATCTCTACCGAGAAGGGAAAAGTGATTGAGATTCATCATAATGTGATGACCCCACAACCCTATAACCGTATGTATCAGTTGACGGGTACTACTGGCTTTGCCAATAAATATCCTATTGAGGGTTATGCTATCTCAAGCAAAGACATGAAACGAGCCGGTGTGAAATCCAATCATGAGGATCTTACCGCCCATAGTTATATGAGCAAAGAGGATAAAGACGAGTTGCTGAAGAAATACACGTCACCTATCGTGACAAGATATGGACAAGAGGCAAAAGAAGTAGGTGGGCACGGCGGTATGGACTTTATTATGGATTCCCGTTTCGTTTATTGCCTGCGAAACGGACTGCCACTGGACATGGATGTATATGATATTGCTGAATGGTGTTGTCTGGCAGAGTTGGGATCGATATCGATGGATAATGGTAACCTGCCTGTTGAAGTGCCTGATTTTACACGTGGTCATTGGGATGACATCAAGGGCTACCGTCATGCATGGGCAAGTCCCGAAGAGGAAGCAGCCACAACTGCCAGTGGGAAAGCATTTACACGGCAACTGAAAGCATGGGGTAAGCTTTATTGGGATACCCTTGAGAAGAAAGGTGAAAAAGCCGCTCGTAAATTACTATATGCAGCTATGAAAAAAAATAAGTTATAATATCATTGCCCATAAAAAGCCCGAGACTTTTGTTTGTCCCGGGCTTTAATATTTGTATTTCAATCGATTATAGTCCTCTTGCTTTCAGCAGGGGAGAAGGATCGGGAGATTTCATTCCGGTGAAATCGGTGAACATCTTCATCAGATCATCCGTGTTACCACGACTGAGGATCTTCTCCCGGAACTCCTGACCAGTCTCTGGTTTCAGAGCACCTTTCTTGGCAAAGACATCCGCAATGTTGACAGCAAGCACCTCGGTCCAAAGATAACTGTAATAGCCGGCTGCATAGCCACCACCCCAAACATGGTTGAAGTAACTTGTGCTGTAACGTGGGGGTATCTGTGCATCGAGTAATCCGATCTTAGTGAGTGCCTCCGTTTCAAATGCCTGTGCATTCTCAGCCGTTGGAATCTCTTTGGATGACAACATATGCCATGCAAGGTCCACACAGGTAGCTGCCAGGTTTTCACCTAAGGCATATGCCGTGTGGAAATTGATGCTCTTCAACATCTTTTCCTTCAGATCGGCAGGCATCGGTTCTCCTGTCTTATAATGACGTGCAAAATTGTCGAACACCTCAGGAATTGCTGCAAACGACTCGTTGAACTGAGAAGGCATCTCCACAAAGTCACGAGCTACGGCAGTACCACTCAGACGATTGTATTGGCAGTCGGAAAGGATACCATGGAGACCATGACCGAACTCATGGAACATCGTGCATACCTCATCCCATGTCAGTAATGACGGTTGTCCGTCTGGAGCCTTAGCATTGTTACATACATTATATATCAGTGGTATTTGATTACGTAGTGTACTCTGTTTAGCAAAACTGCTCATCCATGCACCTCCGCGTTTTGTCGGTCTGCGGAAATAGTCACGATAGAAGATAGCCTTCGTCTTTCCGTCCTTATCTATCACCTCGTAAACCTTCATATCGGGATTATAAACAGGAATGTCGGTACGCTCCTTGAATGTCAAACCATACACCTTGTTAGCGGCAAAGAATACACCATTGATAAGGACACTGTCCACATTGAAATAGGGTTTTACCTCATCATCATTGATATCAAGCTGTTCTTTCTTCATCTTCGCTGAAAAGTAGAAACGGTCATAAGGCTGCAATTCAAAGTCGTCACCCATTGTCTTACGGGCATATTTCTCAATCGCTTTTGTCTGTGCATCAGCCTTCGGCTTATACTGACTGATCAGATTCTTCAGGAATGAATAAACATTTTCCGGAGTCTTTGCCATGGTATTCTTCAAGGAATAAGTAGCATAGTTGGGATCACCCATCAACTCAGCCTGCTCTGCGCGTAACTTGGCTATCTCAACAACAATAGGGAAGGTATTGTATTTACCTGTTCCGTCTGCACGATG
>JAEEZP010000291.1 GCA_016291915.1 Prevotella sp.
ATACACGATATGTGTTATATCTGGGCAAAAGAGATCAAATCTGTTGTTCAGGACGAGGGTGTGTTGATCTTCTTCATCATTGTACCCATCCTTTACCCGTTGATATATTCATGGGCATATAATAACGAAGTGGCTAGGGAAGTGCCTACAGCCGTTGTTGACAACAGCCACAGCTCCCTGAGCCGCACTTTCATCCGTCATTTCGATGCATCTCCTAATACCAAGGTGGCTTATCGCTGTAACGACCTGCAGGAGGCACGTGACTTGGTGGAGAAACAGATCGTTCATGGCATTCTTTATTTCCCAGAGGATTTTGGTACCCGTCTTAACAGGATGGAGCAAGCCACGGTAAGCGTGTACTGTGACATGGCATTGATGCTCAATTACAAGGCTATCTTCCAGACAGCTACAGCCGTCCAGGGAGAGATGAACAAAAACATCCAGATCAGTCTGTCCGGCAACTATACCGACAGGGAGGAACAGATCAGCACCCAGCCCTTAGCATTCGAGGAAGTACCGCTTTTCAATAGTACGGGAGGTTATGGTAATTTCATTATTCCAGGTGTATTGATCCTCATTCTACAACAGACACTCTTGCTGGGTATCGGACTGGCTGCAGGTACGGCTCGTGAAAACAACCGTTACAAGGATCTTGTACCTATCAGCAAACACTACAACGGACTGTTCCGTATTGTTTTCGGTAAAGCACTCTGTTATTTTATGATCTACATGGTCATCAGTGCTTACGTCATCCTTATCATCCCACGACTGTTCCATTACACCGCTCTGGCAAGGGGCAATGATCTTATCGGACTGATGGTACCTTTCTTATTGGCATGTATCTTTTTCGGAATGTTTGTCTCCTGTATTGTCAGGTATCGTGAGAATGTTATCCTGCTTGTCGTTTTCACTTCTATACCCTTGCTCTTCATGTCGGGAGCATCGTGGCCACAGAGCAACATCCCTGGAGTATGGCAAGGGATCTCATGGCTTTTCCCCTCTACCTGGGCCGTCAGAGGGTTTATCCGTTTGAACTCCATGGGAGCGACACTGCATGAGATGCAGTTTGAGTATCAGATGTTGTGGCTTCAGGTGATTGTCTATTTCTTAGCTGCCTGCTTAGTTTACCGTTATCAAATTATACATACCCGTAAGCGCGCAATAGAAAAGCTCAACTACATGCAGGAAAGAGCCCAGAAAGCGAAAAGTAACAAACAATAACCAATAGCCAATAACTGATGTGGTTATCGGCTATTGGTTACTGTTTCACCTCAACGATTTTTGTCGCAGCCCTCTCCTTATTTCTACGATTGGTAACCGTTACCACTGATTGTGCCAGGTTAATAAAAGCTATACCGGTCATCGTATCAGAGGTGAGGGCAACGGGTGTACCCTTATCCCCACTATCACAGATACCCTGTACGATAGGTATCTGAGCCAACAGGGGCACATGGAGTTCTTCTGCCAGTTTTTTACAACCCTCTTTACCAAAGATAAAATATCTTTTTTCCGGCAGTTCCGCGGGGGTGAACCACGCCATATTCTCCACCAGTCCCAAGATAGGCACATTGACTTTCTCGTTACGATACATGTCAACACCTTTTCGGGCATCTGCAAGCGCTACTTGCTGGGGCGTGGAGACAATCACCGCACCGGTGATGGCCAACGACTGTAATAAAGTAAGATGAATATCCGATGTACCTGGAGGGGTGTCAAGGATGAAATAGTCGAGTTCACCCCAGTCTGCATCTGCAATGAGTTGTTTAAGCGCATTCGATGCCATACCGCCTCGCCATAATGTTGCTGTGTCTGGATTGACGAAAAAACCGATACTCAACAGTTTAATACCATATTTTTCTATGGGAGCTATCAAGTCACGATCATCCACACGTACGGCATACGGACGTTCATCCTCCACGTCAAACATCTTCGGAACACTTGGACCGAAGATATCTGCATCCAGCAGACCCACCTTATATCCTAATCGTGCCAGAGCAATGGCTAAGTTAGCTGCCACGGTACTCTTCCCTACTCCACCCTTACCGGAGCTGACAGCGATGATATTTTTCACCTGAGGCAGATATTGTCCTGCCTGCGGACGTGCTTTCGACTTAAACTCTGTGACAATTTCCACTTCTACGTCCTTTGAGACATGGTAATGGATGGCTGCCTCAGCAGCCTTGACAGTGGATTTCAGAAAAGGGTCGGTATCTCTTGGAAACTCCAGTATCACCTTTACCTTCATGCCGTTGATACTGGGTGTATCAGCCACCATTCCACTCTCTACGATATTTTTCTTTGTGCCCGGATACATGACGGTAGCCAAAGCATCCATAATCAGTTTGGGATATAAAGTCATAACAAATCTAAATTTAATGCAAAAGTAAACAATAAAAGTCTAATGAACAAATATGAAAGGAAGAATTATTATATATTTGCATCCATGAATCCGACAAAGAAGAGACATATCGCCTCATGGGTGTTATTGGCAGTGTTTGTGCCAATGCTTCTCTTCTCGTCGCTTCACATCCACGAAACAGCAGCAGAAGAGATCAGTTGTACCGATTGTGTACACCATGTTTGTCACGGTCATTTGGCACAACAATCTGTTCACCTTCACGATTGTGTGTTGTGCCAATTCCTCACACTGACCTTCTTAGCTGCCATTATCCAAATCTTCTGTTATTATCAACCGAGAAACCGTAAGATTAGGTTACAGCGATGTCTGGCGATACGTGTGACATCACGTAACCTGATCATACCCCGTGCTCCACCCTATGTCTGAGATTATCACTATTTTATATTAATGCAACCACATACTAAATGTGCGTTGCCTTTATCGTTATAATTAATTATCAGACACAGAATCATGAAGAAATATATATTTATTGTCTTTATGGCGCTTGCTATGCACGTAAAGGCACAGGTGAACAACGACAGTTGTGTTCACCTTCATGAGATTGTTGTTACCGGACTGACCGGTGGCAGTCATATCAACCATATACCATCGCCTGTCAGCGTCATTTCTGCCAACGAACTGCAGCGTCTCGCCTCCACGAATATCATCGATGCCATCAGTAAACATCCGGGTATCTCACAGATTACAACCGGCGGCGGCATCTCAAAACCAGTTATCCGCGGATTAGGATATAATAGAATACTCATCGTCAATGACGGCATCCGACAGGAGGGACAGCAATGGGGTGACGAACATGGTCTGGAGGTGGATGGCGATGCCGTCCATTCCGTAGAAGTGATCAAAGGGCCTGCATCCCTTATGTATGGCTCCGATGCCATGGCAGGTGTCATCATCCTGCACGATGCTCCCATCGCTCCAATAAATACGGTAAGGGGAAACCTCTCCGGCGGGTATCAGACAAATGGCAACCTTTGGCAATATTCTGCTAATATGGCAGGTAACCAGCACGGCTTCGTGTGGGACTGGCGGTGGAGTCAGAAACATACTGATGCCTATAAGAATCCCCGAAACGGCACTGTTGACAACTCACAATTTGCCGAGCAGGCCCTCAACGGTATGCTGGGTTTCAACAAAGAATGGGGATACAGTCATCTCAAGCTGGGTTACTACCATCTCAAACCCGGCATCGTAGAAGCTGAGGATGATGAGGAATATACTGATGAAGAACTGGAGACTCCCTTCCAACAGATCCGTCATTACAGGGCCGTGCTCGACCAGATGTTCCGTATCGGTGACGGACAACTAAAGACGCTCTTCGGCTATCAGCAGAACCGCCGTCAAGAATACGAAGAACCTTCTGAGTGCGGTCTCGACTTCCATTTACATACCGTCAACTACGATATAAGGTATGTCACACCAGAATGGAGCGGTTGGATAGGTAACATCGGTGTGAACGGCATGTGGCAACAGTCACGTAACTTAGGTAGCGAATACCTCATTCCTGCCTACCACCTCTTTGATGTCGGGCTCTTCACCACCTTCAGTAAAGATTTCCATGAGCGACTGCATATCAACGGAGGAATACGTGTTGACAACCGCCGATTACACAGTCATGAGCTGTACGACGATGGCGTACTGCGCTTCGAAGCTTTCAGCCGTTCTTTTACAGGTTTCTCCATGAGTACGGGAATTATCTATAATATCACCCCCACTCTCGATATCCGTGCCAATATCGCCCGTGGTTTCCGTGCTCCTAATCTCAGTGAACTCGGCAGTAACGGAGAGCATGAGGGGACGCTACGCTATGAGATAGGCAACAAAGATCTAAAGGCAGAGGGATCCTGGCAGTTCGACCTCGGTTTCGACTACTCCTCAGAACCATTCTCCGCCAAGCTTGCACTTTTTGCAAACCGCATCAGCCATTTCATCTTTTTGGAAAAGACAGGGCAGGTTATCAATGATCATGATGCATTCTCCTATCGGCAACACGATGCCCGACTTTTAGGATTTGAAGCCACCGTAATAGTTCACCCTGTACAATTCCTGCATTATGAGAACTCCTTCTCATATGTGGACGCACAACAACTCCATGCCACGGGGGATAATCGATACCTACCATTTACACCTGCACCCCGTTGGTTGTCCACACTGCATTATGACATCCTAAATCACGGGAGGATCTTCCGTAATATGTTCGCAGAGGTAGAAATGGACTGCAACCTTCGACAGTGTCATGTATGCACGGCTTATCACACTGAGACAGAAACACCCTCATACACGTTGTGGAACATTTCAGCAGGAGCTGATATCCAGAGTAAGAAAGGAAAATTGCTGAACGTCAACATTACTGCACAGAACCTCTTCAACCGTGCCTATGTAAATCATCTCAACCGACTGAAAGAAGGAGGAATCTATAATATGGGCAAAAATATCGTGATGAAAATATCCCTGCCATTCAATTTTCTCTAAATCACGTTAATATGATTAGTGACCCAAGAAGGGAGCTACGATATAATAAAAGGAGTGGGAGCATCACACATGTGTGTCGCTCCCACTTCTTTTATCTCTCCGATAGCTACGATACTCATCGAGGGGAATTTCGATATCCGGCTCTTTCAGTTCACCTTCACGAGGCAGCAGGAACTTCTGGTAACGGATATTCAATCCGCGGTCCATCCACATTTTCTCATAGTATGTCTGGATGGTCAGAATCTCTTTAGGTAAAGCCGTCTCACTACCGGTAGCTGTAGTTTCTTCATTCAACACTCCATAGAGATCCTCTGTACGGAAAAGTAAAGGCAGATGATTCATATCCACCATATAAGAGGTATAGGTAAAGAGGAAGTTAGAGTCGGTCTTCAGATGGATGATACCACCATCCTTTAGAAAATGCCGGTATCTGTTCATGAAATACGTGGAAGTGAGTCGTTTACGAGGATTCTTCATCTGTGGATCACTGAAAGTGAGCCATATCTCCTTTACCTCATCGACACCGAAGAAACGGTCGATAATCTCTATATTTGTTCGGAGAAATGCCACATTGGATAAACCCTCTTGTAAAGCCTGTGTTGCACCTGTCCACATTCTGGCGCCCTTGATATCCACCCCGATGAAGTTCATCTGTGGATACAGTTTCGCTAGTTCCACCGTATATTCCCCTTTGCCGCATCCCAGTTCAAGGATGATCGGATTCTCATTATGGAAATACTGCTCATTCCAATGCCCCTTCATTTCAAAGGGGATATCTGCCATTACCCCATAAGGATACTGAAACACATTCTTATAACGCTCCATATCGGCGAACTTCGCCAACTTACCTTTTCCCATTGTATATAATTAAAAAGGAAGGACAGGGCCGCCGTGCAGACCTGTCCCCACAATTATTGATTATATTTTTTCACTACTCTATTACCACCGTTGTCCATCCGTGGATATCCTCTTCGATACCATACTGGATGTTACGCAGATGCTTGTAGAGTTTCTCAGAAATAGGACCGGGCTTACCATCCTTGCTGATGACATAACTCTTGCCAGTCTCTATATCGTCGATACGTGAGATCGGAGAGATCACAGCTGCTGTACCACAAGCGCCTGCCTCCTCGAAGGTCTCCAATTCTTCTTCAGGTATCGGACGACGCTCTACCTTCATACCCATATCCTCTGCCACCTGCATCAGACTCTTGTTAGTGATACTTGGCAAGATGGATGTAGACAACGGAGTAACATAGGTATTATCTTTGATACCGAAGAAATTGGCAGCACCACACTCATCGATGTATTTCTTCTCCTTAGCATCCAGATAGAACTCACAGGCATAACCCAGATCATGAGCCTTCTTGTTTGCCAACAGAGAAGCAGCATAGTTTCCTCCCACTTTGTAGATACCGGTTCCAAGAGGCGCAGAACGGTCGTGATCACGGATGATCACATAAGGATTCGTAGCGAAACCACCCTTGAAATAAGGTCCTACAGGAGTAACGAAAATCAAGAACATGTACTCTTTGGCAGGATGAACACCCACCTGTGCACTGGTACCGATAAGCAACGGACGGATGTACAGAGAAGCACCGCTCTCATAAGTAGGGATCCATTCCTGGTTCAGACGTACCACCTTTTTCACCATTTCACAAAATAATTCTGTGGAAACCTCTGGCATCAGGATACCACGGCATGTGGACTGCAAGCGCGCTGCATTCTCCTCCATACGGAAAACACGTACTTTTCCGTCGGGGCAACGGAAGGCTTTCAATCCCTCGAAAGCTTCCTGACCATAGTGAAGACTTGTGGCAGCCATGTGGAGCTTCAGATATTCGTCGGAACAAACCTCTATCTCTCCCCATTTTCCGTCACGATAATAGCAACGTACATTGTAGTCAGTTGGCATGTATCCAAATGACAAATTTGCCCAATCTAAGTTTTTCATCTCTAATAAGAATTAAGTATTACGTTGCAAAGATAGTGAAAACCGAGAGCAAAACAAAATAATTTATATTTTTTTTGCCAAGGTGCATCCTATCTTATTTAAAGATAGTGAAAACCGAGAGCAAAACAAAATAATTATTTATTTTTTTTGCCGAGGTGCATCCTATCTTATTTATAAATAACATAAAAAGGACAATTACAAAAAAAATGATTATTTTTGCAACCACTTGCAACTTTCTTATGATCGTTTACGTCAAACATACAAACGAACAAAAAATATTGAGATATGAGAAATTATTTATTTGTAGTATTCATAGTATTGTTGTTAGGTGGCACCACAGCAACCTACGCACAACAAAAGGAACAAACACAGGTGGGCAATGTTACGAACATCCCCGACACAGCAGGTATTGAAGCATACAGCGACACCACCTCTGTAGATACCGCCCAGACTGCAGTTACTCCAGATGATAACAGTTGGAATGTCGATCTAGATGATGAAGACGCGGTAGAAAAGATGTTTAATTGGTTTAATAATCATGAGACATTGGCTTGGATCTTTATTTTCATCGTCACCATCCTATGCTTCTTAATCGGTTTGGCACCCTTTATTATCCTCGGATTCATCATCTATCTGATTGTGAAAAATCGTAGAATGCGTTCGGAGTTGAATGAAAACGCAGATATGAACCGTCAGCATCTGCATGACAATATTGACTTATCAGCCTCTGACGGTAATCAGATGCTTCAGAACCGTGGTATCAAGAATATATTCTTAGGTATCGGTATCGTGATCTTCCTAAGTATGATGGGGGCTGACAAGATGGCAGGTATCGGATGGCTCATGAGCTGTTACGGTATTGGTCAGGTAATCATTGCCAAGACTTCCAAGAAAAAGGACCCGACAGTGTTTACCGAGAGACCGAAGGACACGGCAACGAAATCCTCCAACGATGACTTTGTGGAAGTAAAGAATGAAACCATAGAGCGTCCGGCTGAAGAAGAGTAGTAATAGTTTAGAGTATAGAGTTTAGGGTTTAGAGTTTAGAGTTAATAATTTAATAAGGAGAGTGATATGGAAACAAAGAGATTAACACGTTCTGTTAAGGATCGTATGATAGGTGGTGTATGTGGTGGTATTGGAGAATACCTGGATGTTGACCCCACAGCTATCCGCGTAGCTTATGCTTTGCTGACTTTGTTCACTGCATTCTGTGGGATCATCCTCTATCCGATTCTATGGATTATCATGCCGGAGAGATAGTTTAGAGTTTAGAGAACCTCATGTTAAGGAAAGTGCTCCGGAGTAAAGTATAAGAGATGTCAGAGAAGTTCAATGATATGACCTTGGTCGCACGGGTGACTATGTTTCACGACAAGAAAGCTTTTGAGCAGCTTGTCAGGAAATATCAGTCGCCTGTACGGCGTTTTTTCCTAAACCACACCATGGGTAACGAGCCCCTGAGTGATGATCTGGCCCAGGAGACTTTTATCAAGGTTTACACCCATATCGATAAGTTCAGGGGTATCTCCGGCTTCTCTACCTGGCTCTACCGCATCGCCTATAATGTGTTCTATGACTACACACGGCAACATCGATTGACAGAGGATATTTCCTCAACGACAGCACGTAATATCGAATCGCTTCACAGCAACCACGATCTGCGGATGGATATGTACAAAGCACTGAAGATACTGAAAGAAGAGGAGCGCACCTGTATCATCCTGCAAATGATCGACGGGCAGCCCATCGACAAGATTGCTTCCATCACAGGGATGCCCGAAGGTACTATCAAATCGCACTTGTCAAGAGGAAAGAAACAATTAGCAACTTATTTAAGGAACAACGGTTATGGACAATAGAAAGATTAACACGGAAGAATACAGGGAAACGATCACCTCGGATGAGGCTTTACTGGAGGATTTCTTCAACAGCTGTCATCAAGAGATCGCAGACAACGGATTCACGGAGAAGGTGATGAAAGGATTACCTGTCTCTGCCAGTTGGTTGAATAAGATATGGACCATCGTCTGTGTGATGACAGGTATAGCCTTCTTGTATTTCACACATGCCCTGCAGGGATTGGCAGACAGTCTGAAGACGATGGCTACACAACTACATAGTCTCAATCCCACACCCACCATGCTCCTGTCTGTCATTCTCACACTGTCAGCATTGACCGTCATCGGCAGTTATTCGTTCTTCCAGAGAGAGGACTTTTAGATATCAATGATGATTCCCTCATCATTACCCTTCTGAGCATCCGTCTTCGGTTTGCTTGGTAACGGTTTCTTCAGCTGTCCCTTCTCATCAAACATTCCGTAGGTAGTACGCAGCACCGTAAACTCCGTACGACGGTTGAGTTGGTTACAGATCTCCTGTTTCTCTTCATCCAATGCTTTGATGAACTCTTCCGTCAGTTCATCATCCACCTTCAGCCACGGATATTTCTCCGTAACTTTCTTCCTGATCTTCTTCGGACGCTCCTTACCATAGCCAACAGGGGTAAGGCGGTCAGAGGAAATACCATGTTCTATCAGATAACGTACCACAGACTCAGCTCTACGTTGGGAGAGATTCTTATTGTATTGGGCAGCACCACGATAGTCGGCATGGGCTGCCAACTCAATGGTAATATTCGGATTCTCGTTCAGGAGCTTGACCAACTCATCAAGGGCAGTGGCAGACTCAGGACGTAAAGTCGCCTTATCAAAATCGTAGAAGATATTGTCGATCAATACCGGTACTCGGATAGATGCCAACGGGAATTGCAGGGTGTATTCCTTCGACTCAGTGACAGGATCAACACGCAGTTCTTCCTTATGGTTCAGGAAACCATTACATGTAGCAAGCATCACATAATCCACATTCGGATCTATGACCTTCTCAAAAGAGCCATCTCCCTTCACACTGAGTCGTTCGTTGGTACCGTCATTACCGACAATATATACCTGTGCGGCAGGCAACTCATAACCGTCCATCTCGTACACCCAACCCTTGATGGTCTGAACAATCTCGGGATTCTCAAAACTAAAGATATGGTCCCATCCCCTACCGTCACCCCGATTAGAAGAGAAGAACCCACGGTTGTGAGGTCCTTCGAACGTACAACCGAAATCATCCCCTTGGGAATTCAGAGGGAATCCGGGATGCTCAAGCATATATCGTCCGTCTTTCCCCACTTTTGCAATAAAGATATCCAAACCACCTAATCCCGGATGACCGTTGGAAGAGAAATACAGATCACCATTAGGCCGGAAGGTGGGGAACATCTCATCACCTTCTGTGTTTACCGGACTGCCCACATTCTCCACGCCACCTAATCCGGCAGCAGTGATCCGGCAGCGCCATATATCCAACCCACCCTTTCCTCCTGGCATATCGGAAACGAAGTACAACCACTGTTCATCGGGGGATATAGCAGGATGAGCATAACTGGAGAGGGTATCATGCGTAATCTCCAAGGCAGTCGGTTTGGCCCATGCCGCGTCACTGCGCTGTGCAGTCATGATCGTTGCATAACGCGGGTAAGAAGGATCGGAAGAACATTGTGTAAGATACATCGTACGCTGATCGGCAGAGAAACAACAGGCTCCTTCATCATATTCACTGTTCAGTCCCGACTCTATTGTCTGGGGACGTGTCCACTTCCCTTTGTCATCCTTCTGTGAAAAGAAAATATCACCGGGCTTAGCACCAGTGATACCACTGATCTCATCACCCTGCGCCTCGTTACGGGTGGAAGTAAAGTACAACTGATCGTACTCATCACCGGCAAGCATGGGGGAATAATCGGCTCTCCTGGAATTGAAGATATCCATCTTCTTCACGGTATAACGCGAGCCTAACTGTTTTATCTGAGGCGCTTCCTGTGCCGACTTTAAGCCATTCATCGCCAGTGTGTTATCTGGTAATGAGTCAAGTACCAGTTGAAACTCTTTCTCTGCCTCTTTATAATTGGCATTCTTCAATAGCTGTCGTGCAAAAGCTAAATGAGTCTCCACATCATCCTGCTTATAACGGATGACATTCCGATAGGCAGCGATGGCTTTCTGTGTAGCATTGATCTTCTCGTAACACACCGCCATCTTGATAGCCCGTTGTCCTCGTTGTGTCTTTTCCTTCGCCGGTGTCTTATTATAGGCTGCCTTGAAAGCCTCTGCAGCATCATAATACTCGCCAATGGCAAGAAACTTCTCACCTTTCTTCATGTCTCGCTCCGGTCCACAGGAGAATAAAAAGAGTAACACGATGATTACGAAAAAGATATGATACTGCTTTGTTCTCATTGTTAATATAACTGCAGAACAAATAATTTATTGCTTGAGAGGCAAACGGAATGTGCAGCCTCCCTTCCACTCCGAGCAACCGTAAGCTGTCTTACCTTTTATTATATGTCCTTTCTGACATACCGGACAGAGGGTTCCGATGATACTGTCATCAGCCGGCAGAGAGGTTGTGTCAACGGTCTTTACGGTTGTCGTGGGCTTCGTTGACGCACTGTTTTTCTTACGGCTGACCTTCTTTTTCAGATCTTCCGCCGTGGTTACCGTCACCACTCTGTTGCTGTTATCCGCCATCACCTGATAGACAATCTGCGTAACCTGTTCTTTCAGCTCGTTGATAAAGACACCTGGCTCATAGGTATGGTGCTCGATATCACGCAGTTTCTTCTCCCAGATACCCGTCAGTTCACAACTCTTCAGCAGTTCTTCCTTGATGATGTCTATCAGTTCTATACCAGTAGGAGTTGCCAGCAGGTTCTTCTTATCCCTACGGATATAATGACGTTTGAAAAGAGTCTCGATGATGCCGGCACGTGAGGAGGGGCGACCGATACCATTCTCTTTCATGGCAGCACGCAGCTCTTCATCCTCCACAAACTTACCTGCTGTCTCCATGGCTCGCAATAAGGTTGCCTCAGTATAATATTTAGGTGGTGTCGTCCATTTCTCCGTCAGAGTAGGAGTATGCGGCCCCGACTCCCCCTTCATAAATGCCGGTAGTGTCTTCACCTCTTCCGTCTTGTCATTTTTCTCCTGTTCGGAAGGTATATCATCTTTGGATGAATCATACACCACATGCCAACCAGGTTCGAGGATCTGCTTACCCGTAACCTTAAACTCCACCTCATCGACAGCACCCATCACGGTAGTGGTAGCAAATTTGCAATCTGGATAAAACACACTGATAAAACGCTTAGCTATCAGGTCGTACACCTTCCATTCGAAATCTGAAAGATTAGAGGGTCTCACGCCCGTAGGGATAATGGCATGGTGGTCGGTCACCTTAGAGGTATCAAATACTTTCTTCGATTTCCTCAAGGGTTTACCACCGAGTGCTTTCACCAACTGGGCATATGGTTGTACCCCATTGTGCTGCACCTGATACAACCCGTTCATAGTCCCGGGACATTTCGGATAGATATCATCACTGAGGAACTGGGTATCCACACGTGGATAGGTGGTCAGTTTCTTTTCATACAGGCTCTGAATGGTATTCAGTGTCTGTTCTGCACTCATCGAGAATTTCCTGTTGCAATCCACCTGCAGAGAGGTAAGATCATAAAGATGTGGAGGTGCTTCCACACCGTTTTTCTTCTGTACGGAGGTAACGGTGAACGGTTTGCCAGCAATCGTCTCGAAGGCTTTCTCACCCTCTTCCTTAGACGTATATTTTCCCTTCGTCGCAAGGAAGGTAGTATCGCGGTAGATCGTAGAGAGCACCCAGTAAGGCTCTGGCACAAAGTTTTCAATCTCTTTCTGTCGGTTGACAATCAGTGCGAGCGTGGGAGTCTGCACCCTGCCGATGCTCAACACCTGTTTGTTCTGTCCGTATTTCAAAGTGTACAGACGGGTGGCATTCATTCCGAGGAGCCAGTCACCGATAGCGCGTGAGAGTCCTGCAAAATACAATGAGTCATAATCATGCTGTTCTTTCAACTGCTGGAAACCTTCTTGTATCGCTTCGTCGGTCATCGAGGAGATCCACAACCGTTTCACCGGGCACTTAGCATTTGCCTTCTGCATCACCCACCGCTGAATCAGTTCTCCCTCCTGTCCGGCATCACCGCAGTTGATAATCATATCGGCAGCCTGCATCAACCGTTCTATCGTGGCGAACTGTTTGGCGATGCCCTTATCATCAATGAGTTTAATGCCAAAGGTCGGTGGAATCATCGGCAGTGATGACAAGCTCCAGCGTTTCCACATAGGGGTATAGTCATGCGGCTCCTTCAGGGTACACAGATGTCCGAACGTCCATGTCACCTGATAGCCATTACCTTCCATATATCCATCCTTGGAGACTGTAGCACCGATAATTCTCGCGATGTCACGCGCTACACTGGGTTTCTCTGCAATACAAACAATCATGACTGAATTATCATTTATACTTTTTGCGATGCAAAGATAAATAAAAATCTGATATTATAAGTCCCGTTAATCAAAACTTTTGCTTATCTTTGCAACTGAAGCCATCATGAACGAATGGAATGTGTCCTTATAAAGACACTCTGTGAATGTATTTAAAATGAATGCTGACATGAGAAAACTATTGAAATATATGAAAAGACTGAATATTTTGATGTTGACGTTGTTGACAGGAATATTAACCATGCAGGCTGCATCTGTGGAACGGCATGGACGGGAAATCATTATCCGACCGGATAGTGGACAGGCACGAATAGTATGTCTTCAAGTGATGGACGATGGTATTATTCGTGTGCGGGCCACGAGTGATGACGTTCTGCCCCAAAAACCGAAGAGTCTGATTATCGTGCCACAGACCGCAACGCCACAATATGAGGTGACAGAAGATGCTGAGAACATTTGTGTGAAAGCCGCACAGGTGCAGGCTGTCGTGAGTCGGCGTACTGGTAGAATAACATTCCTGGATGCTGATGGCAAGACCTTATTGCGTGAATCTGAACAAGGCAAGAAGTTCTGGAACTACACCGTGCCGGAACGAGAACTGGGACTTCGTAGTGGATCATCCGTGACCGATGAGCAGCGCCACGGACTATCTTGGCAGATGCTGTTCGACTCACCTGATGATGAAGCCTTTTACGGACTGGGACAGCACCAGAGTGAAGAACTGAACATGAAGGGGCGCAACGAAGATCTGTTCCAGTATAACACCAAAGTATCCGTTCCCTTCGTGCTTTCAAACAAGCACTACGGACTGCTATGGGACAGTTATAGCTACTGTCGCTTTGGCAATCCCAATGACTACCTGCAGCTGAACAAGGCTTTCAAGCTTTACGATAAGAAAGGGCGCCCAGGACATCTGACAGGCACCTATATCGAGAAGGATGGCAAGAAGATCATACGCAATGAAGACAGCATCTACTATGAGTATGCCTTCCCCAAGACCTCTGAGATTGCTTGCAGAACAGAAAACGGAGGTATCAAGAACCTGCCACAGGGATTCCGTCTGGATGGAGCCACCGTCACCTACGAGGGATTTATCGAGCCCTCTGTGACATCGCTCTATCAGTTTATCCTCTATTATGCCGGTTATATTAAGGTTTATCTGGATGGCAAGGAAGTGGTGGCAGAACGGTGGCGCACCGCCTGGAACCCCAACAGTTATAAATTTGACTTCCCGATGCAGGGAGGTAAAAGGATCCACCTGCGTATAGAATGGAAGCCCGACGGTGGGGAGAGTTATTGTGGATTGCGTGTCGCCCAACCCCGAACAGAGGAAGAACGCGGAAGACTGTCGGTATGGAGTGAGATGGCTAAGGACATGGACTACTATTTCATTGCCGGAAAGAATATGGATGAGGTGATTGCGGGTTATCGTACACTGACCGGTCGTGCCTCGCTCTATCCCAAGTGGGCATTGGGATTCTGGCAGAGTCGTGAGCGTTACAAGTCCAGCAGTGAGGTAGAAGAGACACTGGCTGAGTTCCGTCGCCGACATATCCCTATCGACAATATCGTACAGGATTGGTTCTATTGGAAGGAGGACCAATGGGGCAGTCATCAGTTTGATGCCTCCCGCTACCCCAACCCACAAGCCATGATCGACAGCGTCCATCAGATGCACGGACGTTTTATGATCAGCGTATGGCCCAAGTTCTATGTCAACACCGCTAACTATAAGGAACTCGACAGCAAAGGGTGGATGTACACCCAAGCGATAAAAGATGATATCCACGACTGGGTAGGCCGTGGTTATGTAGCAGGTTTCTACGATGCTTACAGTCCTGAAGCCCGCAAGATGTTCTGGCGACAGATGGATGAAAATCTCTATAGCGGACTTGCCCTGAAAAAAAGCAAAAAGAAACACTCCACCCTCAAGTCTCCATCCCTTTCGGGGAGGGCTGGGGAGGGGCTCTCAACCTTCATTGATGCCTGGTGGATGGATGCCTCAGAACCCAACGTACGCGACTGTACACCCTTGTGGTATCGCAAAGCCCTTTGCGGTCCTACAGCCTTAGGAACATCAACAGAGTATTTCAATGCATACTCCATCGTCAATGCAGATGCCATATATAATGGTCAACGCGGTGTGTGGAAAGGCATGCGGGATGAACCTCGTGTTTTTCTTCTTACCCGTAGCGGTTTTGCCGGCGAACAACGATATAGTACAGCTACGTGGAGCGGTGATATAGGAACACGATGGGAAGATATGCGTGCCCAAATGACAGCCGGTCTGAATTTCTCGATGTCCGGCATTCCATTCTGGGGTATGGATCAAGGTGGTTTCTGTGTTGAGAAGCGTTATGTCAAAGCTCAACAGCTTTATGACCAGACAGGACAGGAGAATGAGGATCTCAAGGAGTGGCGTGAGTTGCAATGCCGATGGAACCAGTTTGGAGCATTTGTGCCTATCTTCCGTAGTCATGGTCAGTGGCCTTTGCGCGAGATATGGAACATCGCCCCGGAAGACCATCAAGCGTATCGTTCGTTTATCTACTATGATGGTCTTCGTTATCAACTGATGCCTTATCTCTACTCTTTAGCTGCCTGGACTCACTTCAAGGATTATACGATGATGCGTGCTTTGGTCATGAATTTCGGCACAGACCACCAGGTACTTGACATCAAGGATCAATGGATGCTCGGTCCTGCCCTGATGGCATGTCCTGTAGGTTACTATAAGGCTCGAAACCGTAGCGTTTATTTCCCGAAAAACAAAAACTGGTATGATCTATATACGGGTGAAATGATTCAGGGTGGACAGACATTAATCGTCGATGCTCCATACGAGCAGATTCCTGTATATGTTCCAGAAGGAAGTATCATCCCCTTCGGTCCTAAGATGGAGTGGAGTGATGAGAAACCAGCAGAACTCATCAATCTTTATATTTATGCAGGTTCTGATGGTGTCTTCCAGCTTTACGAGGATGAAGGAGTAAACTACAACTATGAACGCGGTCAGTATGCTACCATAGACATCAACTACGACGATGCTACTCGCACTGTCAGATTCAGTACCCGTCAAGGACAGTTCCCCGGTATGCTGAAAAACCGCCGCTTTAACATAGTTCTTGTCTCAGGAAATGCTCCCAAGCCGCTCAATCTGGATAATCCCGAAGGAGTAATGGTGCAGTACTCTGGAAAAGAGATTAAGGTCAGTTTATAAGCTACGTAATTCTTATGATTTTTCTACATCTGTTTTATATCAGAAACAGAACAGTGGAGCTATATACTCATTGGGTATCTTTTGTTAAAAAGTATGAAAATCCCGTGAGAATACTTGTCTATCGTTTAAAATACGAACATTTTTTGTTATATTTGCGTCATTATAACTTTATCTATTGTAACTATCAACTTATTAAGCGAACAATAATAATAGCATGAAAATCGGTTTATTTATTCCCTGCTACGTCGATGCTGTCTTCCCAGAAGTCGGTGTCGCCACCTACAAGCTCTTAAAGAGTCTCGGTCTGGATGTGGAATATCCGTTGAATCAAACCTGTTGCGGACAACCTATGGCCAATGCGGGATTTGAGAAGATGGCAGTTCCTCTGGCTGAGAAGTTTGAAGACAAATTCAAGGACTTCGACTATGTGGTAGCTCCCTCCGTGAGTTGTACGGCATTCGTCAAGATCAATTATCCCCGCCTGTTGAAAGGCAAGCATGAGTGTGTTACCTCCGATAAGATCATGGATGTAGTAGAGTTTCTGCACGATGTAGTGAAAGTAAAGAGCCTTCCCGGTAAGTTCCCACACAAGGTAAGTCTTCACAACTCCTGCCATGGTGTACGTGAGTTAGGACTCAGTTCTCCTTCCGAGGAGCATATCAAGAAGTTCAACAAGATCAAGGATCTGCTGGAACTGGTAGAAGGTTGTGAGGTCGTAGAGCCTGAGCGTCCCGATGAGTGCTGCGGATTCGGTGGAATGTTCTCTATTGAAGAGACCGCCATCTGTGAGCAAATGGGTAAAGACAAAGTAGAGCGTCACATGGCTACCGGTGCTGAATATATCACTGGTCCCGACTGCTCTTGCTTGATGCATATGCAAGGTGTTGCCAAGAAACAAGGCATGAAGATTCAGTTCAAACATGCCGTAGAGATCATGGCAGCAGGACTGTAGACGGTTTAGAGTTTAGAGTTTAGGGTTTAGAGTTTAGGGTATTAACTCGTTTTCGATATATCGTCAGCTTGTTAACTCGCCAACTTAATAACATAATATTTATGAGTACAGCACATTCAAAAGCAGCACAAGAGTTCTTAAAGAACCAAAAATATGCGAAGTGGCACGACGCAACATTCTGGTCGGTGCGCACAAAGAGAGACAATATGGCCTATGGACTGGAGGAATGGGAGCAGTTACGTGAGAAAGCCTCAGCCATCAAGCGCCACACCGTAACCCATCTCGATGAATATCTGGAGCAGTTCTCTACCAATGCAGAGAAAAACGGATGTATCGTCCACTGGGCCAAAGATGCCGATGAGTTCAACAAGATTGTTCTGGAGATCCTCACCGAGCACAATGTGAAGAAGATCGTTAAGAGTAAGAGTATGCTTACCGAGGAGTGTGAGATGAATCCCTTCCTTGAGGAGCATGGTATCGAGGTAGTAGAGACCGACTTGGGTGAGCGTATTATCCAGTTGAAAGGACAGAAACCCAGCCATATCGTAATGCCGGCTATCCACCTGAATCATGATGATGTCGGTGAACTGTTTGAGGAGAAACTGGGTACTGAGAAGGGTAATCACGATCCAACCTACCTTACATACATGGCACGTCTGAGTTTGCGTAATGAGTTCCTTACTGCCGATGCGGGAATGACAGGAGCCAACTTCGGTATTGCCGAGACCGGTGACATCGTGGTTTGTACCAACGAGGGTAATGCTGATATGAGCACCTCCTGCCCGAAACTACATATCGCAGCCATCGGATTGGAGAAGGTGATTCCCAACTACGACTGTCTGGCTGTGTTCCAGCGTATGCTCTGTCGTGCAGGTACAGGACAGCCCACCACTACCTTTACCTCACATTTCCGTAAGGCTCGTCCTACAGCAGCTCCGATGCATATCATCCTTGTTGACAATGGTCGCAGTGACTTCATCGCAGATCCTGAGCACTGGGAAGTACTGAAGTGCATCCGTTGTGGTTCCTGTATGAACAGTTGTCCGGTATATCGCCGTTCCGGTGGTTACAGCTATTCATACTTCATCCCCGGTCCTATCGGTATCAACCTCGGTATGCTGCGTGATCCTCAGGCACATAGTGGCAACGTATCGGCATGTACGCTCTGTCTGAGTTGTCAGACATTGTGCCCCGTGAAGATCAACCTTGGTGATCAGATCTATCAGTGGCGCCAAAACCTGGATGACTTCGGAACAGCAAATCCACAAAAGAAAATGATGTGTAAGGGTATGAAGATGCTCTATGGCAGCAGTGCTATGTATAACACCGCCATGAAGTTTGCACCGATGGCCAATTGGGTTCCCGATGCCATGATGAACTGCGGACTCAACCCATGGGCACAGGGTGGACACAAGATGATGAAGTTCCCGAAGAACTCCTTCCAGGAATTGTGGAAAAAAGGTAAAGTTAAATAATCAAATTATCTGACAATGAGTAAGAAAGAAGATATTCTGTCAAAGTACAGAGCAAATATAAAAGAAAGGTACGACATGCCCGACCTTACGGATATTAAGGGCATTACCTATCCTGACCCGCTGGCTCAGTTTATCTCAATGACAGAGATGGTTGGCGGTAAGGTGGTTAAAGTAGAACCGGGTAAAGACATCAATGAGATCATCAAGGAGTTGTACCCGGATGCCAAAGAGATTGCCAGTAACCTGCCGGAAGTGACTATCGCCACCCGTAATCCTGACACCATCGGTTCGCCACAGGCTTTGAATGGCACTGATGTAGGTGTTATCAAAGGTGTATTCGGTGTTGCTGAGAACGCCTGCGTATGGGTGCCTCAGACAATGGTGGAGAAAGCAGTTTGTTTTATCTCTGAGAACCTTGTCATTCTTTTAAAGAAGTCTGAGATTGTCAATAACATGCACGAGGCTTACAAACGTATCCGTTTCGATGAGAAATACGATGGCTACGGAACATTTATCAGCGGTCCTTCAAAGACAGCCGATATCGCTCAAGTGCTAGTCATGGGTGCTCAGGCTGCCCGTAGTGCTACCATATTATTATTACCGTAATAAAGATGAAGTATTTTAGACTGATCATTGTTATGGCTGGCTTCATGCTGCTCAGCAGTTGTGAGTTTGACAGTGTCGTTCCCGAGAGTGAACTTCCTCCTGCAGCCAAGGCTTACATTGAGCAGAACCAGCCCGATGCAAAAGTTCTTTTGATCAAGAAAGAACGTAGTCTGTTCAAGACAAGGTACAATGTAACGTTAGACAACCGGATGGAGATTGAATTCAACGGTGACGGTCTGCCCGTAGATCTCGACATGGATGACTGACATAACTATTTCATTCCATAAAAGAGGACACGCAAGTGCCCTCTTTTTTTGTGAGTAAGTAATGCATCAACTCATTCTTGTTTACCCGGTCGTGATTCTTTCGGGAAGGGACAAACCCTATCCCTACAACTCATAATCTCATAATTTTTATAAACTCATTGGACAGTTTTTTCAGCATTTTCAGCGATATGTCCATCAGCCGTATCCTTGTCCATACAACATCAACAGAAAAACACACAAAAAAAATGTGAGTGACAGAATCGGTTATATCTTTGCAATAGAAACAAAGAAATAATAACAAAAAAATATAAGATTATGAGAACAAATGTATTAAACAAAGAAACCATTGCAAAGAGAATAGCAATGTTGGAGAGTATCAAAAAGTCAAGAGTGTTCATGGAAGAGGAAAGCACTTTCAACCCGTTCGTAACCCCAGACTCCATCGATCCTCTGTTGAATTGATTACGATGCTAAAAAGAGTAAGACGAATAATAAATCTAATAAGAATGGGATGTGCGGCGGCACATCCCATTCTTATTTCTGTATCCAACCCTTACGCGTGAAGATGTCAAGGGTATTGGCAGCGCTCTCGCGCGCTTTCTTTTTCTTGACCGACTTATACTCATTCAACATGTCAGGATCATCTGCCAACAGTTTCTCCATCAGTTCAGTATCGACCCGAAGAACCTTCACATTCTTGTCTCCGGAAAGTGTACCGGTACGAACCAGGTAACAAACCATATTCTTCAGCACATCACCGGAAACAGCCCCGGCAACGGCAATGCCGGCAACAACACCGAAAAGAACGGAAGTCCCCAAGATGGCATTCCCCGACGATACCGGCGGATATACTACAAGAAGATTACCATCACTTAATGGAAAGGCTTTGGTATATCCTGTGCCGAAGGGTCGTTTTCCAAGCGTCTCATTACTTCTTAATCGCTTGCAGTTAACGTACAGACTATCCTGATACATAATAACAAAGGCATCGTTGCGGAGCATCTTATCGGTTTTCTTGTCTTCGGTAATAAACTTAAACTCACTACCGCCCCACCACCATTTCTGTTCCTTAGAACGATGATCCACCTGGATGGGCACATTAAGCTCAATCCACTCTCCTGCCCCATACTCCTGAGGACCTACACAGTATTTCAGTTGTGCACTGGTTGTCAGTTGGTAAAACACCAACATTAAAAGCATTATTCTTTTCATACTACTAAATTACAGATGGAATCTTAAACCTACAAGAAATGAGAAACGATTGATGGCATTGTAGTCATAGTAGCCACTCTTATCTTTTCCGAAATTCGTATTCACGACCAACATATCTGCACCCACACCGATATGACGAGTCAATAGATACTCAGCACCAATGGAGTAGTGTGCTCCAATGCCCGACTTGGCATCAGAGCCATAATCATCCTTATAATGCGCATAACCCAGACCGGCAGCCATGCAGAACTGCCATTTGTTCTTACCGCCACGCATGGCAAACTCAGGGGCAATATAATCAAGGGTGATTCCCGAAGAAGGGAAATCTGTAAAACTGTGATCTCCCATCAAACCGAATCCCATCCCTTTGGAGAAGACACAGGTATATTCTGCATGTACTCCCTGACCGGTACGCCAGGAATACTCACGACTTGACATAGGATCAGCCACCTTCGATGTGATCCACCCTAAATCATAGTTTATTGATAGTGTGTGTTGTACCGGCTTCCTGTTTACCACATTCAGTGAATCCTGTACCGGTCCTTGGGATGCCATAGCACCCTGAGCAACCATCAACAAACAAACTGAAAGAAAAAAATGTTTCATGTGTCGAATAATTAAAATCTATTTTTGAGCATGCAAAAGTAACAATACTATTTGTATCCACCAAAATCTTCTGAAAATATTTGCAGGAAATATTGAAAAAGAAGTACCCTGATCTTTCCTCTTTCCATAACCGTTGTCTGAATCTCACACTCGGCTATAGATTCAAGTTAAAGTAGTAACTGAGACTGGAGTTTATGCCTTTTAGTATATAGAGACTACCATCACACCGTACAGTACCAATGATTCTCACTCGACTAATCGATACGCAATTAGTCCAGTATTTATCACTAATACTCGACTAATCAGTACTCAATTAGTCCAGTATCTATCACTAATACTCGACTAATCGGTACACAATTAGTCTGGTATCCATCACCAATACTCGGCTAATCCATACTGGTGCACGATAGTACAAATCACTGA
>JAEEZP010000292.1 GCA_016291915.1 Prevotella sp.
CTATTTCGAAGTGGAGCACAATGAGAAACTACCTTTCGAGGTGAAGACCACGGATGTGAACCTCCGCGTGCTGGGTACTCAGTTTAATTTCCGTAATTACAGTGAGGATGCCACCGTCACTGTCAGCCTGATCAAAGGAAAGGTATTCTTAGACAATAATCATAACAGTCAGTCGTTGGAGTTGAATCCCAATGAGAAGATGACCTATGATAAGTCAACCCGCAAGATGACGAAGTGCAGCTTCAATGCCGTACGCTCCAACTCGTGGACACATCATGTGATAGCCTTCGATGATGAGCCCCTGCAGCAGATAGCCAATGACCTTATGCGTGCCTATAATGTGAAGATCGAGGTGGCGGAGGACCTGAAGGATTATACCTTCTATGGCAGTTTCAATCTTGACAGCAATAGCATAGAGGATATCCTTAAGGCTTTGTCAATGGCAAACCAGATGCAGTACAAATATCAAAACGGAAAATACATCCTATATCAATAACCTTTTTATATCCAAATGCCTATGTAAATACTACTGTCATTCATCTATAACCATGATAATAGCATGATAATGCTGAAACCAAAGTATAATTATAACAAAATATCTATTTAATTTAAAAAACAATGAATTTCATTAAAAAAGCGGTATTGCTAAGTATTGCAGTATTCTGCTTCCATGCCTCTGTCATGGCGCAGAACATTACGATGAAAGCTTCAGGGATCACAGTGAAGCAAGCCATCGAAGAACTGCAACAGAAATCCGGTTATTCATTTGTGTTTTCTAATTCTGTCTTGAACACGAATCGCAAGGTTAACCTCGACCTGAAGAATGCTGGTGTGGAGAAAGCGGTTCGAGAGATCATCAAAGGTCAGAGTGGACTGGATTATGAGATACAAGGAAAGACCATTGTGATCAAGAAAGCTGCGGCTGTCTCTTCTGCTTCTGTGAAACAGCAGGGTGAGCCAAGGAAAGTAACAGGTAGAGTCGTTGATCCCAACGGCGATGCTGTCATTGGCGCGACCGTCAAGGAAGCAGGTACCAGCAATGGTGCTATCACCGACATTGATGGTAACTTCACGATCATGGTGCCCGAGAATGCCACACTGGAGATCAGCTATGTCGGTTTCGACACACAGGAACTGAAAGCCCAGAACGGCATGACGATTACCATGAATGAGAATGCGCAGCTCCTTAACGAGGTGGTGGTAACTGCCCTCGGTATAAAGAAAGAGAGCAAGGCCCTGTCGTACAATGTGCAGGATGTGAAAGCCGCAGAGATCGTCGGTGTCAAGGATGCCAGTTTTATGAATGCCCTGGCAGGTAAAGTTGCCGGTGTGCAGATCAATGCCAGCTCTGCAGGTATCGGTGGTGGTACCAAGGTGGTGATGCGTGGTAACAAGTCCATCAGCGGCAACAATAATGCCCTGTATGTCATCGACGGTATCCCCATGCCATTGTTACAGACTACTCAGCCTACTGACCATTGGCAGGGTATGGGACAGTCGGGTGACGGTGCTTCCATGATCAACCCCGATGATATCGAGTCAATCTCTGTGCTCAGTGGTGCTGCCGCCTCAGCCCTCTATGGTAGTGATGCCCAGAATGGTGTAATCATGATTACCACCAAGCGTGGTACAGCCAATGAGACACGCGTTTCTTATTCAAACAATACCTCCTTCTTCTCTCCGTTCATCACACCGGAGTTTCAGGATCGTTATGGAGCAGCCACCGGTGAGTTTGCTGCTTGGGGCTCAAAGATGAAAGAGCCCAGTGGCTATGATCCCCTGGATTTCTTCCAGACAGGTTGGAATACCACCAACTCCATCAGTCTTTCTACAGGTAATGACAAGAACCAGACATTCCTGTCACTTGCTGCTACCAACGCAGAAGGTATAGTAGAGAATAATACCCTGAACCGTTATAATCTGGCTATCCGTAATACCAGTAGTATGCTGAATGACAAACTGAAATTGGATCTCGCTGCGATGTATATGAATATCCGTGAGAACAACATGGTGTCGGAAGGTCAGTATATGAACCCGATCATCCCTGTCTATCTGATGGCTCCCAGCTATACACTCGCTACCTACCAGTCGTTCGAGATGTACGATACCAGCCGTGAGTTCAAAACACAATACTGGCCATGGGGAGAACAGGGTCTCGGTATGCAGAACCCTTATTGGGTGATCAACCGTGATAATCTTACTAATCACAAAAACCGTTTCCTGGTAAGTGGCGGTCTGACATATGAGCTGCTGAAGGGTCTTACCCTTGCTGCCCGTGCCAAGATGGATTACACCTCCGGCATCTACGAAAAGAAATATGCTGCATCTACCGATGGCGTCTTCGCCAAGAAGTTCGGTTTCTACGGAAAGAATGATGATACCACACGCCAGCTTTACGGTGATGTGATGCTTAACTTCGACCAGCGTTTCGGAGATTTCTCATTAAATGGAGCGTTAGGTACAAGTATCCAAGATTTGGATTATAAGTTCTTTAGCATTGGCGGCGATCTGAACTCTGTTGCCAATAAGTTCTCTTTCAACAACCTGAGCACTACCGGTCTGAAGAGATCACAGTTGAACTACCATGACCAGACACAGTCGGTCTTCGCTACCGCACAGCTCGGTTGGCAGAGTAAGTTGTATCTCGATCTGACCGGACGTATCGACTGGGCTTCTGCCTTGGCAGGAACCGATCATAGCTCTGTGGCATATCCATCAGCCGGTCTTACAGCCATCCTGACGGAGTTGATTCCCGGACTGCGTGACAACAGTGTACTTTCTTTCCTGAAGGTCCGTGGTTCTTACAGTGAGGTAGGTAATGCACCGAAACGTTTCGTGCCTTTCCAGACCTATCCGTTTGAGTCTGGTACGCCAACCACCTCTACCACCTATCCTAACAGTGATATAAAACCTGAGCGCACCAAGGCGTGGGAGGTTGGTATGGAGTCACACTTCTGGGGCAACAAGATCAACCTGAATGTCTCTCTGTATAAGACATCTACCTACAACCAGTTGTTCAACCCGAGTCTTTCATCTGCCTCCGGATACAGCAGCATCTATATCAATGGCGGACGTGTGGACAATAAGGGTATAGAACTGGCTCTTACCTTGAACCAGCCGATTGGTCAGGTGGCATGGTCTTCTACTTATACCTACACCATCAACCGTAATAAGATCAAGAGATTGCTGAGTCCTACGACACTTGCCGACGGACAGATCGTTTCACAAGACCATCTCGACCTTATCAATCTGAAGAATGTGAAGAGCATGCTGACAGAAGGCGGTTCTATGGGTGACCTCTATGTAACGGCTTTGACATTGGATGACCACCACAAGATATACGTAGATTATCAGACCAACGAGGTGCTCGTGGATGGTAATGCCGGTCCTTACAAAGACGGTTTTATCTATGCAGGCAATGCAGCTCCGAAATATATGATGAGCTGGCGTAACAGTTTTGATTGGAAGGGCTTGTCCCTGAGTTTCCTCGTCAATGCCCGTGTGGGTGGTGTCGGTGTTTCTCTTACACAAGGTCTGATGGATGTCTATGGCACATCCAAGACAACTGCCGATGCGCGTGATGCCGGATTCGTTCTCGTGAATGAAGGACCTGTTCCTGCCGTTCAGAAGTATTATCAGACAGTAGGTAACAGTGTGGGTGCCAACTATGTATATAGTGCTACCAACGTTCGTTTGGCAGAACTCTCGTTAGGTTATGATATTCCTGTCAAGAAGGTGATTCCTTGGATCAAGGGATTGGGTGTAGCCTTTACCGCACGTAATCTGCTGATGTTCTACTGCAAGGCACCTTACGATCCTGAGTTGACCGCTTCTACAGGCAACGGTTTCGATGGCATGGATTACTTCATGCTGCCGAGTACGCGTAACATGGGATTCTCCGTAAAAGTTAACTTCTAAAGAACATTACGACAATGAAAAGTAGATCAATATATACAACAATACTCGGTGGATGGGTGCTCGTATGTATGATGATGCTCACAGCATGTACAGACAGTTTCGAGAAATGGAATATCGATCCCAACGCAGCTACTGAGGAGGATATGAATCATGATAATCTGAATACAGGTGCTTACCTTACTCAGATGCAACGTGGTGTGTTTATCGTCGGTGAGAATCTCGGTGGTAGATATCAGGAAACACAGGCTTTGGAGGGTGACCTCTTTGCCAGTTATCTGGCTACTATCACTACATGGGGTTACACCACTTACCATAATGACCACTATGCACTCTATAGCGACTGGTATGACAAACCGTTTAATGATGCCTATACCAATGTGATGCAACCTTGGAAGAGTATCTGCGAGAAGACCGACGAGGGTTCTCCTGCCCGTGCTCTTGCCACAGTGATCAAGGTGTTTGCCATGCATCGGGTTACCGATATGTACGGTCCTATTCCTTACAAGTCGTTCGGAGCTTCTGTTCAGGCTGTCTATGATTCACAGAAAGATGTTTACTATCAGTTCTTCACAGAACTGGCCAATGCCATCGAGGTACTCTCTGGCTATGCTGATAATAACGCTGCTGCCTATATGGGTGACTATGATAATGTATATGCCGGTAATATCTCCAAATGGATTAAGTTTGCCAATACACTGCGTCTGCGCTTAGCTATGCGTATCTCGAATGTTGATGAGGCCAAGGCACGTCAGGAGGCTGAGGCTGCTATCAGTAATAAATACGGTCTGATGGCATCTGCCGATGATGATGCTGCCCTGCACCAGAGTTCTACGCTGACATTCCGTCATCCTCTTTGGGAGATCGGACAGAGCTTCCACGATGAGCGCATGAGTGCTACAATGGAGTGCTACCTGAAGGGTTACAACGATCCCCGTATCAAGGCTTACTTCCTGCCGACAGAGGCTAATGGTGACTATAAAGGTGCCCGTAACGGTATGAGTCGTCCGAACAAGGACAATTACAAAGATGTCACTTCTGCACCTAATTTCTCACAGGGTTCAGATATGCAGTGGATGCATGCCGCCGAGGCTTACTTCCTGTTGGCTGAGGCACAGCTGCGCTGGGGACTCGGTGAGATGACCGCCCAGCAATGCTATGAGGCTGGTATCACAGCATCCTTCGCTTCTGCAGGTGCCAGCAATGCCGGTTCTTATTACACAGACGCTACCAGTCTTCCTCAGACATCGTTCCAAGACGCTTACAGAAAAACTTCCACAGATGTGAGTGGTATGCTGTCAAACCTTACTATTGCATGGGATGAGAATGCCAGCGACAATGAGAAGATGGAGCGTATCATGATTCAGAAGTGGTTGGCACTCTATCCTGATGGACAAGAGGCATGGAGTGAGATGCGCCGTACCGGTTATCCGGGTTGGGTCCGCATCCAGAGCATGCAGACATCTGAAGTGTCTCAGAATGAGATGATCAGTCGTCTGAAGTTCCCTACAACAGAATATTCCAATAACTCTGATAATACGAAAGCCGCAGTAACGCTGCTCGGCGGAGAAGACAAAGCCGGCACCCGTCTATGGTGGGATGTGAAGAGATAATGTTACGATCATTTATAAGTAAATAGGAAGATGAAAAAAATAAAATATTTATTGACACTGGCATTTATCGGTGGGATGATGGTGGCTTGTGATACGGATGTGGAGAACATCGAGATACAGAAGCCCTATACTTACAGCGATCTCTATTACCAGAACCTGCGTGATTTCAAAGCCAGCGA
>JAEEZP010000293.1 GCA_016291915.1 Prevotella sp.
ATCACGAAGGGATAACCGAAGATCTTCTTATCCAACCGGTAGATGGTGCTCTTATACTGTGTGAGCTGTTCCCACCACTGCGCGTCCTTGTCGTTATAACTCATGATCGGCGCCTCGTAAGTCTCCCACGGATGAGCCACAGTGATATCGTCCTTCGTGGAGGCGATACCGATGCTCAGGGGAGCTTCCACCGCCTCATAGCCCTTGCCCGGACCGCCGATATATGTCATCCAATGCCTACCCTTCCAGGTCTGCATCTGATAAGTGCCGCCCCACCGGTGGTCGATCAGTGAAGGGAATCCCCCACGCTGGTTCGCATCCCACGTGTTGGTCGTCGGGAAGGTCAACACCCGTTCCTTGATCGTCCAGTGCAACAGGTCATCACTCTCAGCCAACCATGTCTCGTAGCCACGACCGTCGTTGCCACTCTTACCGTCATAGCAGACGAAGGTCATATACCACTTGCTGCCCTCCCGGAACACCGTCGGACAGTCGTACTTATGTTTATTATCGGATGGCGCCACCACCATACCATATTTATAGGGCGTGCGCGACTCCTCGTAAATCTGCTGCATCACACTGGGTTCCACCTGTGCGAAGGCCCATAGCGGCAGTAACGAGAAAAGGGAAACGATGATACGGTTATACATAATTCTTTGATTTGTTATAATTTACAAATATACTGTAAAAAAACAACATGAATCATCATTGCAATGGTTATTTGTTCTTTTTTAACAAATATATCTTTCCGAGTAACATCACAAAGGATGGTCCGGCAGAGTGTTATAAAAAGAAAGGTAATTATATAGCAGTTGGCACAGGCTTTCTGCGTCGTTCCCAACAGCAGAAAGAGAGCACCCCTGTCCAGGATGCCCTCTCTGACAAAAACTAATCAACCATGATTCGGTTTCTCAATAATAACGCTCGGGGAACAGGGTCTTCCACCATGTACCATCACCTTTCAGATATTTCTCAAACCAAGCTAAAAGGACATTCGTCCACTGTTTACGTTTCTCGTAATCCACGATGATATGATCCTCGCCACGCACCTGGACAAAAGCCACATCGCGGTTCAGCGTCTTCAGGGCGGTGAACATCTGGATACTCTCACCGATGGGCACGTTATTGTCAGACATTCCGTGGGTAAGCAACAAGGGCGTGTGGATCTTATCGGCACGGAAGAGCGGACTCTGCAAGGCATACAACTGAGGATCGCTCCAAGGATAGCGTTCCGCCATGCTTACCTCGCTATAGCTGTAACCCCAGTAGCCACAACCCCAGTAGTTCGCATGATTGGAGATACCCGCATGACTGATGCCACAAGCAAAGATATCACTTACGGTAAGCAGGTATTGAGTCATGAACCCACCGTAAGAGGCTCCGATGCAGCCGATGTGTTTCTCATCGATAAAAGGATGCTGGCGGCATACGGCCTTCACACCTTCTATGATATCTTCGGCAACACCTTTGCCAGCTGTATTCACATGGCGACCGCTATAACGCTGTCCATAGCCGATGGCTCCGCCGGGGTTGACAACATAAACGACATAACCCAGTGAGGCAAAGTAAGGATGAGGATACTGTGACTCAAAATTGCGCGAAGTTGGCGTACTGCCTCCATAATAGTTCACAATCATAGGATATTTCCTGGTGGCATCAAACCCTGGCGGCAGATACAGACGACCGTCAATGCTGTCACCACGCGAAGATACAAAGACAAAATCGCGGCACTCACCTAAACGGATGTCTTTGAGTAATTGAGCGGAACAGTCTTTCAGCAATGTGGACTTGCCATTTTTCTGATTCACCACATAGGCTCGCACAGAATTCATGGCACTCACACCATAGTAGGTAAGCAACGGCTGTGTTTTCGACAAAGAGAATTCGCGCACCACCTCTTCGCAGGTGTCAACGCGCCGCAATTTCTTTGTCTTCACATTTACCGCAAACAGACTGATCCTGTCGCGGTCATAAGCAGAGAAATAAATCTGTCCGTCGGCAACTGACCATTCCGCAGCATACACCGATGGACGAAAATTCCGCGAGAGACAGTCAACATGACGTGTGTCCAGATCAACGACATACAGTTGTTTGTCGTACATGTTGGAGTAGGTGCCTGTATCGTCATCACGTCCCAAGCCATGGAATGCCTCGGCAGATCCTATGAACAGCACCTGTCGGCCGTCGGGGGAGAATCTCGGTGAATTCAAGAAAGCAGTCTCACGGAAAAGGGTATCGACAGCCAGGGTATGCACATCAACGATGAGATAATCGAAAATCGCTGACGGACGAACACCCAGCTGCGTGCGCAGCACACTCACCAACAGGCGGTTACCATCGTGGGAGATATCTTCTACCTCTACAGAATGATGCCCAAACGTAAGGGGCTGACTCTGACCTGTTGCCAGATCGTAACGTAACAGGCGACTACGGAACCGGTAGTTGCGCATACGGTCATCGGGAGCAATCCATTGAAAAACCTCACCGGACTCCACTGGGCCACGCTCATCTTTTGTCAGTATCAGATAATCTTCCGCAGGACTCATCTTGATACGGCCGTCAGGCAGATCACGTGCGATGATGGCGTTTTCGCCCGTCTGCACGTCAACACGTCTCAGGATACGGCTGTTGCCATCCCGGTCTTCGTAATACCAGGCTGTAGAGCGTGGCATCCACTCTATGCCATACATCTCGCGTTTCCTGATGATATTACCCGATCGTAAGTCAACGATTTCACTGTAGTTGCTGCTGCGTCCACCGTTCTGAACATTGCGGTAACCTAAAATAACATAACGGCCATTGGCAGAGATCCGCATATTAGTTACACGCAGCCCATCAACCACATCGTTATAGGTGTAGTTGCGTATCGGAGAAGTCGTACACTCCAGCTCATGACGGGAATCGACAATCACACTCACTGAATCGACGGCTCCGGCAGCAAGGGTATATCTGAGTATTACCTCATGATGGCCGGGCTCTAAAGATAATGACGTGGACTGCTGTCTGCCATCGACAAGGGTCTCATAGCGGTTGACTCCCTTCACCGTGAGATGGGCAGGTGTGAACATATTGTTGTTGATATAGAACCTCACCTCTTTGGCCGTTCCACCCACAAAGGTCTGTTTGCTGCCATTCATATCCACCGTGTCAATCGCGATAGGTTTTTGCAGGACACACGTTCCGCTTTCTATGAAATCTTTCACGGTGACCGTATGCTGACCGTAGATATTCGCAACGGTCAACACAAATAATAATATCAATATTTTTCTCATACAGTAATATCTTCCATGTGATACCACTCAACTCACACTTCCAAACAGTCAATCGGCAGCTAATGCTTGTAAGATCAACTGTTTCAGTTGTGGATACTTGGGAGCCGGGGCTGCATAAGAGAATACTTTTCCATGGCGGTCGATAATCATAAAACGGGGAACGCTGGTAACCCTATATTCTTTGGCAAAGCCATGTATCCAACTATCTACGAACACCAAATGGCCGGTAAGTCCGTTTTCTTTCACCAGTTTCAGCCAAAGATCTTTCTCGGGCAAGGCCCCCACACAAACGCTCAGGAAAGCCAGGTCGGGATCAGAAAGATCTTTCTCCAACTGACGGAAATAGGGCATCATACGCAGGCAAGGCACACACCATGTTGCCCAGACATCAATGACTACGACCTTTCCACGCAGATCGCTTAGTGAGAACCACTCATCATTGGTCTTGACAGCTTTGAAGTCTGGAGCCTCATGACCGGGTTTCGACCATTCCAGCGACTGCTCAATGGGCTTGAGGGCTTGCTGCATACGTTCGGAAAAAGACTGGTCAGCAAAGGCATCACACAACTGACGGTACATCTCGTAATAGCGCATTTTGGAGGCTACCTCATAGAGATACGATTGCCGCAAACACATGTTTTCAATGAGCCCGGCACGCGCCTGATACTCTCTGCCGCTGATAATGGAAGGATTCTCCACGGGAGGCAGCTGCCGAGAAGCCTTAGCTTCCACATACACCCCAATCATTTCGGGTATCAAGGGAAGTTGTGCCATCTGTGGTTGTTGAAACAACCGGTCTGCCAGTTGCCAATCAGAATCAGAGATAAAATCCTCGTCGGTCTCGCCCACATGACTGCGCTGGTAGGCCATGCGCATGAACAATTGGTCAACATCCATCTTCAACCGCATGAGAGACGTAAAGATATCCGTTGTCTGCAGATCTTTCAGTTGCTGCGACACACGACCTGCGAGCGTCTTCAGTGAGGTCATCTCCTTTTCGAAAGTCTCGATGTCAACACTTTCGCAACCACCCGTTGAACGGAAAAACCAAGCATGAGTGCGCACCTGAGCTGCCTCTTTCTCCCAATCACTGAGCAACCGACACTCGTTATCGGCTCCCTGTAGAACTGTAAGACCGTAGTTCGTAAACCGGATCTTGAGGTTTTCAGTGCCTGTCAGGAAAAGTGGATGTCTCACCCCACCCTGACAGCCAAGCAAGTAAAAACCTGTTCCTGATGTCTCTGCCGAGAGAAGAAAAGTTCCATCGGCAGCCACTTCGGTAGTAGCCAAGAGCAGAGGTATACCGTCACGACATTCAAAGAGACTCATCTCCTTGCTGACATATTCGCCCGTTGTTCCGGTAATAACGACCTTGGCTTGTGCCAGACAAGGCATCAGGACGATTGCAAGACAACTGATAACCAGTATGACTGTTTTTCTTTTCATC
>JAEEZP010000294.1 GCA_016291915.1 Prevotella sp.
CACCCTGGATGAGTGTCTTTGCCTCGATTACATGACTACCGTAAACACCATCTTCCTCAGGTGTCTCATAACGGTTATCCAGGGTGGGAACTCTAAGGCGAATATTCCGCGAGGTGTTATGTGTGAAGAGATGGTCCGCTACATAATAAGCTTCTTCGGGTGAAGGGCACATCTTACGGTGTAATGAGACGGCATGAGGAATCTTTTCCCTGCGATAGACGGTGGAGAGAGAACTTTCTATCTCCATCATACCATTCAGTTTTACCCACTCAACCTGCTCATCTGTCAGTGTTAAATCGTTTACAGTTATCATTCCCGGAATGTTCATGTCAAACCGTTGCTTAAGATTATCCTGTGTCTTATTGGGTTTCATACGCAGCATCGGGAATACCAAACTACGGTTTTGAGAGAAGGCTCCTGATGCATCTACACTATAACGCAATACCACCGACATCTTCTGACCACTCATCTCTATATGGTCGGAGTGGGGTAGCCGGTTGTCAATCTTCCATAACAAAGAACCGTCTTCCTGTATGGTCCAACGGTCGGATGCATATCCCATGGTTGTTACTAATAACAACAAACAAGACAATATATAATTCTTCATAATCGATTAATATTTCTTTTCAAGGGTAATGACAGCGCTCTCGTAAGTGTGAGACAACAAGGTGGAGATACCATTTTCCATCAGTTCTCTGCCTGTAAACGTTCCTTCATAGCGACTGCTCTTCCCCTTAGGGAGATTAACCTCATGCAAAACATAGGTAGTTTCGGGATCTAATCCTTTGAGACATAGAGATTTACTGGAACCTTCTTCTGTCTGATATAGATACACGACAGCTTTCGACTGATCAGGAGATATATACGACAATGCCGCCAATGCATCTTTATAAGGAGAAGATAGACGATATAAGCTGCCATGCATGATTAACGGACGGATATCTTTCTTATATAATTGCACGGCGACAGCCAGTTGTTCTTTCTCTTCCTTAGTAGCTGTTGTCATATTCATATCCACTCCGAAGGCTCCGCTCAGTGCTACGTCGATGGCTAATTTGAGATGTCTTTTTCCCATTCGTGTTACATGAGAGGATAAGGTACATGCAGGGAAGAAATAACTGAATCCCCATTGGATCTTTATTCTTGCCATTGGATCGGTATTGTCGCTGGGCCAGAAAGAGTGGAAATAAGGCAGGGAACCATAGTCCACCCTGCCAGAACCACCTGAGCATACCATTCCCATCACATTGGGGTAGGTGGTTGCAAAGTAATCCATCAGTTTATAGAGTTGCCATGTATAATCTACTGTAAGGTGAGAAGGATGTTTTAAATAAGAAGAGCCGGGTTGGGTGATAAAACGGTTGCAATCCCACTTCACATAAGATATCCCTTTGTTTTTTCCCAAGACATCATCAAAAATCTTTTTTTCAAATGCCAGCACTTCTGGCCTGTTTAAATCAAGAATCTGCTGATGTCTGCCAAGAATAGGTTCTCTTCCTTCTTGAGTAATGATCCAATCAGGATGTCGTTCATAACAATTACTCATGGGATTGACCATTTCAGGTTCTAACCAAATACCAAAACCGACATTACGCTTGAGGGCCTGTTTTGCCAAATAACCTAATCCGTGAGGCAGTTTATGCTGGTCTTCTTGCCAGTCACCCAGTCCATGGCGATCATCATTACGGGCAAATTGTCCGTTGCCGAACCAACCATCATCCAGCAGGAACAGATCAGCCCCAATCTTTTCAGCTTCCTTAAAGAGATCTACGAGTATCTGCTCATTAAAGTTACAATGGGTGGCCTCCCAGTTGTTTACTAAGACGGGTCGGTCCTTTTCAGCATCACGAACCCCATATCGCAGGGCCCAGGCATGATACTGTCTGCTTAATGCTCCTGTACCTTCTTTTGAGTAGCTCCAAAGAACAGCAGGTGTACGAAAGGTATTGTCGGCCGACAAGTAATACTGAGCACCAGCAGGATTAACTCCTATGATAGAACGCAGTTGTCGTGACCAGTTCAGATCGTATGCCATCTGATAACTGCCCGACCACCTTAGAGACATACCAAAAACCTCACCTTTCTCTTCTTCAGCAGGGCTGTTCAGTGAAAGGATTGCCGACGGTATACCATAATAATGAGCACGGATGCCGAGGTTTGAGTTCAGAATCTTCAATCCGGTTGTCAGATGTTCTTCCTCCATAGTTGCCTCATGCTTATAACGGCCATTAAACTGTGTTAGCCAGTAGTCTTTCGCCTTCAAGAGAGGAGAAGTAGAAGCATATTTGAATAAAACGACATCACCTTGTTCCGCATGACGGATCTCTGTCCATATCTCCATCATGTTATAAGCGGCATAGCATATAAGATGAATATCCACAAAGAAAGGATAGTTATCATCTTTCAGATGAATAATGGTTTCTTCTGTTTCTTCTTTGCGGATCGTTTCATGATTCTTGTATTGAAGGTCAGTGGAGGTGTTTCCATCGGCGTGCGTTACCTGCAAAGAGGGCTCAGCAATATATCCGTTACCATAACAGGGATACCATTCGGTTTCTCGGACAGGTGTCTTTCCCGGTACGGATACTTGCTCCTTCTTATCACCGAAAGCCAACTGGTATAGTCTTCCGTCGTTAGCCCTCAACAGGGATAACCGTAATTGTCCGGCTTCAATGTTTATCACCTGCGGATTGTCGGCATGGATATTGGAAGCACATAACAAAAGAATAATTGATAATATCTTTCTCATCATTCACTCATATATTTCCATGTTATACGACCAATGGTATTAGGCTTACCTTTCTCCGGTTTGCTGATAATACCTGTAGGCTTTCCTTTCTTATTATGTCTGACAAGAACCTCACGCCAGGAATAGGCCCCCTTTTCATAATCAAATGTTTCTCCGTCATCATCATACAAACGTAAAAAACCGTCAGTTGTGCCATAGTGGCGGAACTCAAGGTCAACTGTTTCGCCGGCTTGGGGTGCATGTAAGCGTGGTTCCATCATGGGGATGATAGACCCGTCACGAACAAAGACAGGAATACGATCGAGCCCGGGTCTTACTTTGATTATCTCACCGTTACCTACATACTCTCCGGTATAAAAATCATACCATTTACCACGTGGAAGGACAACATCCCTTTCGGTTTCACCAACAAACAGAGGAGCCACTAACAGTGCGTCACCGGCAAGGTATTCATCTTTTATCTCATTCACCATCTTCTCTAGATAGGGATTCTCATCCAAGTTGCTGTTGTTTAACTGTTCTGTAATACCTCCTGTCTTGTCGGATAGATCATCTAGACAAAGAGCACGGAATGGAGGTATTCCGTCGAAATGATATTGTGCAAAGGTGGTGTACCAATAGGGCATCATCTGCATGCGTAACAAAGCATATTCCTTGATGATAGATGCTACTTCGGGGAAAGACCATGGTTTGGTTCCACTCGACCAGGCATTGATCATTGCCATAGGAGAGAATACCACTGTCTGGAATCGTCTTACCCATTCTTCAGCAGTCTTGGAACTTCTCACTTCCGGTGTCCATAGCACTCCACAAAAACCGGAATTGATCAATGCAGTGATGAAATCCTGATGACTGTAGTAATCGTTATATATTACATAAGGGAAACTATTACCACCGGCATTGGATCCACGTACCAAGCCAAATGTACGTTGGTTACGCTGTCGGAACAGTTCGGAGGTGAGTCGTTGAACCCACAGGCCATAAGTCTGCCGCATCTGTTCAGCTGACTTACCGGAGGGAAACAACGTTACATCAGGCCACAGGTAATGATCATAGCCATCCACTTCGTCAATTTTATATCCTCCGATACCGATAGAGAGATGTTCCTCATTAAACTTATCACCTATGATCTTACGGGCCTGGGGTGAAGCAAAGTCAGGAACAAGTCCACACCATACTGTGTGTGAGGCTGACAAGGGATAGATAGACTTGTATATCTTTGAGTCCGGAGATACATACGGATTTGTCCAGAGATTAACCCTCACGTGTTTTTCTTTAAGTGCTTGGATAAATGAAACAGGATCCGGATAACGCCCTTTGTCCCATTCAAAGGTGCAAGGATAGGCTTTACTCTGCCACCCAGGTTCCAGTCCGACAAAATCCAAAGGGAATCCCTTTTCTTCAAACGCATCTACTTCAGACAACACATCAGCAGCAGTGAATAACCGCTGCGTACGTTGTGTAAAACCGAGTCCCCATCGTGGAGGTAAGGGGCCACCTCCACACATCAGGTTATAACGTCGTATCACATCCATCATAGTAGGTCCGGCAAAGAGATAGATCTCGACACCTTGAGCGGGCA
>JAEEZP010000295.1 GCA_016291915.1 Prevotella sp.
AATAGTTTAGAGTCCCTCCCCTAAACTATCAATTATCAATTATCAATTATTAACTAAGTACCCTCCTACCTTATTGATAATAGGAGCGCCCTTGCGGGAACGAAGGACTATACGCAGTTGTTTCGTCTGAATATCTTCAAACCGGATGATACGCTTATAACCTACCGTTGTCATCTCTTCCTGACACACGATTGGCAGCCATCCTTTCTTCGTCTTATACTCCACAGTGAAACGATTTACCCGTTGCCCGGTAGCGATATCCTCACCTAAGATCAGACAGTTGAGCGTTTGTTTTCCACGCAGCTTACAGATAATTTCCTGACAAGGGACTCCTCCCTCCACGAAATCTCTCTTTTGCAACCGTCCGTTTTCAATCAGATTACGCTGGAAATCCCGACGGATCATCTCAGCAAAGGAAACTAGATGGATGGAGTCAACGGCAGAGATCAATCCGTCTTTATTCACCGGCACATTCAAAAGCATCGTAGCATTACGCCCCACGCTCTTATAATAGATCTCACGCAGTGTCTCCGGTGTCTTCACTTTGTCATTCTCCTGATCATGGTAGAACCATCCCGGACGGATAGACACATCACATTCCGCCGCCGTCCATTGATAACCGTCGGCATGACCATTGGGCAACTCCTGATATTTGGGATAACCCGGATACACCTCTTTACCACGCAGAAAAGCCCAGTTGGTTTCTCCTGCAAAGCCATCCTCATTACCTACCCAACGACAACCGGGACCGCCATCGGAGAAGATAATCGTCTGTGGCTGGTACTTCCTTACTTTCTGGAAAAGGTTAGGAAAGTTATAATAAGTACCTCTGTCGATATTCCGTTTCTCATTGGCTCCTCCATACCATCCGTCACCACCGTTAGCACCGTCGAACCAAATCTCGAAGAGCGGACCGTATTGTGTGAGCAACTCCTCTAACTGACGGTTATAATACTCCACATAAGCCGGTGTGCCATAGGTGGCCTGATGACGATCCCACGGTGAGAGGTAAAGCCCGAACTTCATACCATATTTCTTACAAGCCTCACACAGTTCTCTGACCAGATCACCCTTTCCACCGCGGAAAGGAGAAGCTGTGATGTTATAGTCGGTATATTTGGAAGGCCACAGACAGAAACCGTCGTGATGCTTGGCAGTAAGGATAACACCCTTCATACCCCCTTTCTGCAGTACACGCACCCACTGTTCACAGTCGAGCTTCTGAGGGTTGAACACTTTCGGATCAGCATCACCATATCCCCACTCCTTATCGGTATAGGTATTCAGTCCGTAATGGATAAAGGCATACGTCTCCATCTCCTGCCATGCCACCTGATAAGGGGTCGGCAGCGGTTCTACAGTCTCTTGTGCTCTCACGTCAAGAGTGCCCAGCAGACTGAGCATCACAAGACATATCTTTATTTTTTGTAACATAAGGCAGCACCGATAGCTGTACAGAATTGTGAATATTTCGGTATGATAAAATGTACACCGTAGAGATTCTCCATGGCAGGATAAACGATGTTACACTGTGGCAGCAGACTGAGATTACCGATGAGCACAAACTCACGAATACCATTTCCTAAAGAAGACAATATAGCAGCCGAGCCGATAGTCTGCAAAACCATACAGATCAGTCCTAATGCCAGGTCCTCAGGGGTTACCGTGCTCTTCACCTTTCCGAAGAGGGATGCCGTGGCATCCATCGGCAGGTTTGGCAATGCGATAGAACTGATATCGCCGATCTGCAGATCAACCTGCGAGAGATCACCCCGCTCAGCCATATTTGCCACCAACTTGATATCATCGGTATTCAGCAACAACCGTGATAATCCCGCCAGTGTTCCACCACCCATACCGATACCTCCGATATGACTGATGTCTTCACCGTCACACTTCACTAAGGTTGTTCCTGTGCCCATGCTCACCACAATCATCTTTTCCTGCTTCGACTCATAACGGGCACCCAAGCCATCGGCAATAAACTCTTCTGCCTTGGAAGTGGGCAGACCATAGATCGGTTCGTTGACATAACCGGCGCCGACACCCGTGAGCATCACATGTTCCACATCCTTCAGCGCAATCTTATTGTCGTAAAGATATTTGCCGAAAGCACCATACAACGAGGTTACCGGATCGGTAGCCTTGATGCGGATAGGAGAAATAACAATATCGTCACGAAGACCCACAATCTTCGTGGTACTGATACCCACATCGATTCCAATAATTATACCCATTTTCTTTTACATTATCTATTTAAGGAAATCAGCACGATGCGGACTGAACGTGTCAACCAGCATTCCTGCCTCTAAACAGACACACCCGTGAAGGAGGTCGGGAGCCACATAGTAACCGTCGCCGGCAGAGAGCACGGCCGTCTCTCCATCAATCGTCACCTCAAACTTCCCACTCTCCACCAGTGTCGTCTGACTGTGTGGATGACGATGGGCAGAACCCACGGCACCTTTCTCAAACTTCACCTTCACTAACATCAACTGTTCGTCATAACCGAGAATCTGACGGGTAACACCCGGCTCAGGGTTCTCCCAACCGATATTCTCAGCATGCAAAAACTTGTCACTTCTTATCATCTGTATCTCCTTTCTTTTTATCTGGATCCATACTCTTCACTTCATCCTCCACCTCATTGAGGCCTTGTTTGAAACTCTTCACACCCTTGCCCAGTCCTCTCATGAGCTCAGGAATCTTCTTACCGCCGAAAAGCAGCAAGATAACCAATACAATCAGTAGTATCTCCGGTGTTCCTATATTCATAATTTTCTTTGTTATAATATTATAAATATCCTACATTTTGTTTCGTCTGCAAATATACAAAAATTCCCCGAAGATTCAAATGTTTCGAAAATTATTTCATTTATCCGAAAAAAAACATACCTTTGCATGATTGGTTTAAAGTGAAGAGTGAAGAATTTTGCGAGTAAGCGAGAGCAGAGTGAAACAAGTTTCAACTCTGCCGAGCGTGAGCAAAATCGCCGAAGGCAGTGAAGAGTGAAGAGTGAAGAGTGAAGAGTGTAAAGTGTAGAGTGTAGAGATATTTTGAGGAATATGAAAAAAGGATTGGTATTGGAAGGAGGAGCGTTAAGAGGATTGTTTACCGTGGGGATCCTTGATGTGCTCATGGAGAACGATGTCACCTTCGACGGGCTCATCGGTGTCTCCGCCGGGGCAGCCTTCGGATGTAACATGAAAAGCCGTCAGCCGGGGCGTGCCATCCGCTATAATACCGACTATGCCAAAGACTGGCGTTACTGCAGCTTCCGTTCTTACCTGAAGACCGGTGACCTGTTCGGCGGTGAGTTCGACTACCACTACCTGCCCCGACACCTGGATATCTTCGACGAAGAGGCATTCGACAAGAATCCCATGGAGATGCATGTGGTATGCACCGACGTCACCACAGGGAAGGCCGTTTATAAGCAACTCGACAAATGCAGCTACGACTGTTATGAGTGGATCCGCGCCTCCGCCTCCATGCCCATCGTTTCGCATATCGTGAAGGTAGAAGGGTATCAGTTGCTCGACGGAGGCATCGCCGACTCCATTCCCTTGGAGTATTTCCAACAGATAGGCTACGACAGGAATGTCGTCATCCTCACCCAGCCTGCCGGTTATGTGAAGGAAAAGAACAGGCTATTACCCCTGATGCGGATGCAGCTCCGCAAATATCCCGCCTTTATCAAGGCCGCTGCCGACCGCCATCTGATGTATAATGCGCAGACCGCTTATGTGAAAGAACAGGAGTCGTTGGGAAACGCCCTCGTGATCCGTCCGCACGAGCCGATACCTATCGGACATATCTCTCACGACCCTGAGGAAATGTGGAAGGTTTACCGCATCGGCAGAGCCGTAGGAGAAGAATATCTGCAAAAGATTATCGACTTCCTGGCGAAGCCCTGAAACACTTTCTTTGAAAAAAGACAAACTTTTTTTTGGGCATTACAAGCGAAATGCGTAACTTTGTCGGTGAGCGATAAAAATTGTTTTTTAACTCACTTATAGTAGTAAGCCATGGGAAAGATAACACAGGAGAATTTTGAACATACCTACGTAGATCCTATCGAGTTACGTCAGATCGATAAGTTTGTGTGTGCTGAGATGGGGCGGCAGATACACCGTTACATCAAGGGAATGTCAGGATCAAAAAAGATCATGGAGAAATTCGAAGAGGCCATCTCCACATTCTCAGTACCCGAGAAAGAAGTAGCCATTGCAAGGTATATCGACCTGAACCGAAAGGCTATCAGCGGGTTAGACTTCGAGATTGTATTGGCACGCTCCATCGCCAACTACTGTGATACGTACGACTATTTTTTAACGATGATCAACGACAAGGAAAAGATGGACTTCTACCTGAAACGTATCAAAGACAAATATATCCGTTTCCATAAGGTGATTGAGCATAACGGGCTCTTCGGCATCGTTGATCATGAGGGAAAGACGATCATCTCCCCGAACTATGAATTCCTGCGTACCTGCTATACGTATGTCGATGATCTGGTGACCATGCCCATCATCGCGCAGAAAAACGGAAAACTCGGACTAATACTGCCCGACCGGAAAGATACCGTGGTAGCCGACTTCGTCTTCGATGATATCCAGCTGCGCGACGAATATCCCTATTTCGAGGGATGGATCGGTGACAAGAAAGTTTATCTCGACGAGTCATTCTACAATCAGACATTAGATAAAAATTGAAAAAACATAGTTACGTAACTATCGAAAGGTTTCTCTTCAAGAGAAGCCTTTTTTTGTAATTTATGCTAAAACCTTAGCAAACTCTGTTTTTTACACATCCTTGAACTAATTAAACTTGACTAATTAAATCAAAAGTATTTTTTTTGCAGCACTGGATAATGGCAGGTTATTGACTATACAATGATGCACAATTCATCTTATTTAATACTATGAATTCTGAAGTACTTATTGATCACCCTGACATTGAACCAAAAAACTATAAAAAAGTTGCTTAATTGATAAACTTGTATTATTTTTGCAAATGAAAAGAAGGATTATTGCATATGGATCTCATTATAGAGACTTCTTTGACGCATTAGACAAGTCTACGCAGGAGAAAATCCTTTATGGTATGCTACAACTGCAGACACGAGAACGTCTTCCATCAAAATTTATGAAGTATATTCGTGATGGTCTTTATGAACTACGTATCGAGTGGCAAGGAAACATCTATCGGATATTCTTCTGTTTCGATGAGGATTATATCGTTATTCTTTTTAACGGATTTCAAAAGAAAAAACAGAAAACGCCTGAAAGGGAAATCAAGAAGGCTTTAAAATTAAAAGCAGAGTATGAAAAAAATAAAAAAAACAGAAATATTTGATGTTGATGCTCAATTGGATGCATTCTTTGGTAAAGAAGGTTCTCCCGAACGCCGTGCTGCAGAAGAGCGTGCAAATGCATTCTTTACAGGTCAAATTATAGAAGAAGCACGTAAGAAAGCAAATATCACACAGGCTGAGTTAGCAGAGCGCATCGGTACAAACAAGTCTTATATCTCTCGTGTGGAGAACGGTAGGACAGAACCGAAAGTCTCAACTTTTTATCGTATTGCTGCTGCTCTGGGCTTATCTGTGGAACTGATGCCAACAAATTAGAAGTGTAATTATTTTGCACTTTACACTTTTTTGTGTACTTTTGCGCCCGTAATTGGTTCACAATAAGTGATTAAAAGGGAATCAGGTGGAAGTCCTGAACAGTCCCGCTGCTGTAAATGTTATTTGTTGTGCAAGCGAAATACCACTGATCATTTTCGGGAAGGTGCTTGCATGAAGACATAAGTCAGAAGACCTGCCATTGCAAATGTTTCATCACGGCCTCGAGGAAAGGCTTCGTAATGATTGATTTATGAACAGGTTTTTATTATTCTTTTTGATGGTCTTTCTCACCCTCTGCTCGCAAGCGCAGGATAATCGTCATATGCAAAAAGAGCAGCAGTTA
>JAEEZP010000296.1 GCA_016291915.1 Prevotella sp.
CTGAAAGAGTACGCAACAAATATAACAACAAAGTATAAATGAAGGTATTATTAATCAACGGTAGTCCGAAAGACAAGGGCAATACCTTTCTGGCATTGAGTGAGGTAGCAAAGACACTGAATGAGGAAGGTATCGAGACAGAGATTGTGAGTATAGGTAAAAAGGCAGTACAAGGATGCATTGCTTGCGGTATGTGCGGCAGGACCGGCAAGTGTACATTCAACGATGACCTGTATTACAAGATATGGCGCATTGTCAAGGATGGTATCGACGGACTTGTCATTGGTTCTCCTGTCTATTACGGTGGTCCTAACGGTTCGGTCTGTGCCTTGCTCGACAGGGTCTTCTATACCTTAGGACCTGATCTACAGTTCAAGCCAGGAGCCAGTGTGGCGGTATGTCGTCGTGGTGGTGCCACAGCAACCTTCGACCGTCTCAACAAATATTTCACTATCATGAACATGCCCCTGGTCAGTTCACAGTATTGGAACATGGTATATGGTCAGACGCCAGGACAAGCGGCATTAGACGAAGAAGGTATGCAGACAATGCGTACCCTTGCCCGTAACATGGCATGGATGATCAAAAAGCTGAATGTCAGCGAAGAAGGCCATCCTGAGCAAGAGCAGCATGTCTGGACGAATTTCATCAGATAGGTTCACCCCATCACCACATCGAGTACCATCATCAGTACAAAACCTATAGCAAAACCGATGGTACTGAGGTTGGAGTGTGCACCCTCACTGGCTTCCGGGATTAATTCCTCCACTACCACATAGAACATGGCTCCGGCAGCGAATGCCAGCATATAGGGAAGAACAGGTGTCATCAGTGAGGCTAATAGTACTACTGCCAGCGCTCCCAAGGGCTCCACAGCACCGCTCAGACTACCAATAGCAAACGAACGCCATCGTGAATTTCCCGCCGCACGCATGGGCATGGAGATAATAGCTCCCTCTGGCACATTCTGGATGGCGATACCGATACTGACGGCCAAAGCACTGGCCATTGACAGTCCTGCTGCCCCTTCATCAGCACCCGCAAACACAACACCGACAGCCATACCCTCAGGCAGATTGTGGATAGTGACAGCAAGTGCCAACATGGTGGTACGTGACAGATGAGAGCGCAAACCCTCAGGTTTGTCGGTGCCGAGATGTAAGTGGGGAGTCAGCTCATCGAGTAAAAGGAGGAAGCCCATACCCATGAGGAACCCTATGGCAGCAGGTAAAACCGACCATGCATCCTTCGCTGCTTCCATCTCCATAGCCGGAATGAGGAGTGACCAAACAGATGCCGCCACCATCACACCTGAAGCAAAACCCAATAACAACTTCTGCAAACGGAGCGACATCTCGTCTTTCATTAAAAAGACGAATGCCGCTCCGAGCATTGTTCCTAATAAGGGAATAAGAAGTCCTATGATTAATGTCATCACTATAATGATCAGATTACCATAAGCCTCATCAGTTTACTGAGCCGGAGCCCACTTGCAGCGAACGGGTGATACGATGGCACCCTCTTTCTTCAATTCGGCGAAAGCCTTGTCCACTTCCTTACGGTCAGCACCCAGTGCCTTTGTTACCTCACCAGCGGAGACGGGCTTGCCAGCCTCGCGCATACATTGTAATACTTGTTCTTTCATACCTTTATCGTTTAAATTCATGAATTCATTTGCTAAGATGCAAATATAGCACTTTTTTTTGAATTCCCATCCGTCTGAACCATAAAGATATCATCAAAGAACAAACGATTTGCTCCTTTCCTTCGGTTTTTCTTTATTTTAACAAAAAAACTCTGCGAAATACATCCATAACTATTGCACATGTACACCCGACTTCAGTCGCAGCAGTGCTTCCAAGTAATAATAGTCGGCATAGATGATGCTGGCATCGATCTCTGTACCTGCCGGTTTGTGTCCTGTAGAGTGTTTTAAGAAAGCTACATTCTCTTCCCCACTCTGATAATCATTACTTAGATCCGTCAGCATACTGACAGCAGCATCATAGTATAATTTGCCTTTTTCTGCATCAACATATTGGCACAGTTCCAACAAGCCACTGGCCACTACACAGGCTGCTGAAGCGTCTTTAGGTGCTTCCATACCCATCGGATCATCCATATCCCAGAGTGGTACCCAGTCATCGCTGGTCTCTTTCAGTCGTTTCAGATAGATATCCGTCACTTTCTGAGCGAACTCTAAGAAACGCTGCTCTTTCGTGAATCGATATACCATGGTATATCCATAGATGGCCCATGACTGTCCGCGAGACCACATCGATGAGTCAGCATATCCCTGATGGGTGACACCCTTGATAAAGTGACCGGATAACTTATCATAAACGGCCACATGATAACAGGAACCGTCTTCACGGAACTGATGCTGCATGGTAGTTTCTGCATGACGCACAGCAATATGATAAAGTTGTTCACTCTTTGCCTTATCACTCTTTTCCTGTTCCTTAGCAGCCCAGAAAAGAAGCTCCAAGTTGATCATATTGTCCATGATGGTGTTATGACCACCGTAGTCTTTCACATGACGGGGCCAACTGAGGATTGTCCCAACCTGAGGATTATAAAGCAATGCGAGGGAATCTGCCGCATCGAGCATTACTTTACGATAGTCATCCCTATGTGTCTGTTCGTAACCCTTACCGTAACTGGAGAGTGTCAGGAAACCGATATCATGGTCATAGACAGGTTCTTGGGTAAGCATGCTCAGCGCCTCGGTATATCCTTCAGCCTGTTGACGAACTTGTTCATCCTTGGTGAGAGCATAGTCCATCCAGAGTATTCCCGGCCAGAAACCCGAGCACCACTCCTGAGGAGATGCTTTCCGACAGTTCCATCCCTTCTGGGTATCCTCTTTCAGGATATTACGGGGCTCCATGGAATAGTCGTACGTGTTGTCAGCCTGCCTCAACTCATTGAGTGCCGCTGACACCTTATTTATACAATAGTCCAATTCCTTGTCTGGATTCCATGTCCCCTCTTTCGTCTGACATGCCATCAGACAGAAAATAGATATAAAGAAAAATAGTTTCTTCATTTTTATAAATGTTTTCTGATTATACGAAGAAATGAAACAAATTACGCAAAAAAACATTAGAAAAAAATATTTTGCGTATATTTGTGGAACAGTTCGTATTTTTAAAAAACATATGAATGTATTAATGATGAAAAGAATAATTTGGGGATTTATCCTCCTCCCATTATGGTCCACATTTGCTGTTGCCCAACAAGACTATAAAATGGCCGGCCCATACGAGGTGGTAGCACGCGACGGACAATATGCCAAGACGAAAGGTGGCAGTGAGCGGGATATGCACACCGCGATGGACTATGCCAAAGCAGCCTTTACTAGCAATGTGGCTCACGATGGTTACAGGGAAAAGGCTTTGGAGATTATTAATGCCTATGCCAACACTTTGCAACGATTTGAGGGGCATGATGCACCGCTTTGTCTGATTCAGGCATATTGGTTGGTTAGGGCGATGATACAACTCAAAAAATATCAAACACCCGAATGGTCAGCAATGATTCGTCGTGCAATGATTCCGGTGATGAACAAATTTGAAGCTGACAGTCCTTATGCCAACGGCAACTGGGGAGCCATTGTGAACAGATGTCGTATGGCTTGTGCCATTGCATTAAATGATAAAGATTTATATCAATCTTCCATTGACTATTTTCTGCATGCCAATGACAATGGTTCACTACCGAAATATGTCAGTGAGACAGGACAGTGTCAGGAGACAGGTCGTGATCAAGGTCATGCACAATTAGGACTCGGTGCTTTGGCGGAGACCTGTGAATTGGCATGGGAACAAGGTGATGATCTATGGGGCGCACTCGACAACCGTCTGATGAAGGGATTGGAATATACGGCACGTTATAATCTTGGTTATGATGTACCATTTGAGACGTGGACAGACTGCACCGGACTCTATAATGACTGGACAGAGCCGGGTGAGATGGGCCGAGGTGTTATCCGCGATATCTATAGCAAAGCATATGACCACTATGTGAACCACTGCAAACTGAAGATGCCCTACACCAAGAAGATTCTCGATGTCAAGAATAAAGCTGAAAAGAAACACCTTATTAAATATAATATGGAGGCTAATCAGTTTGTCGTCCCCGGTGTGAAAGAGGGTATCAAACTGCATCAGGTATTTACCTATACAGCGCCAGAAGGAGTACCTTTAAAAGACGATTATGAGGTATACATCCATCCACGGGGAAAAGAAGAATGGACGCGTATAGATACCTATATGGCAAAGGTAAATGCCCCCATCGGTAATAACAAACACCGACAATCTGAAATCTCATATGCTTTCTTTGATTTCACCGGAGACGTGTTTGTAAAAGTTGTCTGTAAAAAGAAAAAGTTTAAGAGTGCCCGCATCCGTCCCGATTACCGAGGTACCATTGCCAATGTCATCAACGATTCCACCCTGCAATTCCTCCTTTTCCAACCGGAGAATGTCAGTGTGGAGTTTGATGGGGATATCACGGACAATCTTTTACTTTTCACTTCCAAACCAACTTTGACGAAGGAAGAAGCAGAAATACAAGCAAAGAAAGAAAGACATCATTTTATCTACTATGCACCCGGACTGTATACCGAAAAGGAGATCAAAGTACCTTCTAATACTACAGTTTATCTCGCCGGTGGCAGTTACTTCACAGGAACATTTGCTATCGAAGATGCCGAGAATGTAAGTATAGTAGGTCGAGGTATTGCCCGTCCTGCCGACGGCTATGAAGGTTGTCATGTTCATCGTAGCAAGAATGTACTGATTGATGGCATGATCCTGAATACTTGTCCGATAGGCGGCAGCGATGGAGTTACTGTTCATGACGTACGCAGCATCTCACATCCTCAGTGGGGTGACGGACTGAATGTCTTCGCTTCCTCAAACGTACTATACGACCGGGTGTTCTGCCGTAACAGTGATGACTGCACCACTGCCTATGCCACCCGAAAGGGATTCAGTGGATCGGTACGGAATATACGTATGACCAATTCTACCTTATGGGCAGATGTGGCTCATCCCATCTTTATAGGTCTTCACGGCAATCCCGAGGTGGGTGATAGTATCGTCAGCCTACATTACGACAATCTCGACATTATCTATCAGAGCGAACCGCAGGTGGACTATCAGGGATGCATGGCTATCAACTGTGGTGATGGCAACTACGTAAAGGATGTGACCTTCGACAATATACGCATCGAACAGATTCATCAGGGGTGTCTCCTGCAGGTGAAGGTGGGCTGGAATAAGAAATATTGCACGGCTGCCGGCCAAGGTGTCGAGAATGTACTGTTCCGCCATATCCGTTATTACGGGGCACAACCATATATGTCGGTCATCACCGGTTATGATGTCCATCACAAGGTGAAGAATGTTACCTTCGAGGGACTAAAAATAAACGGACAATTGATTTATGATGACATGCCCGGAAAACCCAAATGGTATGCCACAGCAGATTATGTACCGATGTTTGTAGGATCACATGTAGAAAACCTGAAATTCAATAAATAATGATCAAGCATATTCTTTTCTGTATCTCTGCTCTAGGGTGTACTCTTTTCATCCAGGCACAACAACTGAGAGTGGTTTCTCCTGATGGAAATAATTGTATGACAATTGGTCATCAAGGGGATGCGCTCACTTATTCCTTGACGTCCCAAGGTAAAGAGGTAGTGACTGACTCACGGTTAGGATTACAACTCGACAACTACACTTGGGAACGTGCTCTGGCACGTATATACCCTCAGTACGACTGTTGGATGAACGGTTTCACTGTGGATTCTGTGAAGTATAATACTCATTCTGCTACCATTCATAACTTCTATGGCGAGCAGGCCGTTGTTCCTGATAACTACAATGAAGGTACACTATATCTGTCGAAACATGACGGTTCCGACTACCGATTGAATATCGAAGTACGTGCTTATAATGAGGGAATTGCCTTCCGATATTTTTTTCCGGAACATCCACAAGCAGTGTTCCATAAAGTAACCGAAGACCTTACGGAATATACTTTTCCTGCCGGCACTAAAGCATGGGCAGCAGAATGGGCACAAGCACCCTACGAACTGAAAGACATTAATGATATCCAGCATCAGATAGAAAGAGCTGTTACCATAACAATTCCTAATGGGATCTACTGTGCACTGGCTGATGCAGATGTAGACGACTGGTGTTTAGAAAAGAACATCGCATCAAAGACTAAGGCAAATACGCTATGTACCACCATGTATTCTCCGGTTGATATCGTAACCTATTATGCTACACCTTGGAAAGTCATTTTAATAGCAGATAGTTATGTAGAGTTATTGAAGCACAGGTATATCATTGACAATCTCAATCCACCATGTGCCATCGCAGATGCAAAAGATTGGGTTCGTCCGGGAACCATCATGCGATGTACGACACTAACTACAGAAGCAGCTCTTCGGAACATCGATTTCTGTCAGAAACATCATATTCCTTATATGCTTTTCGACTGGAAGTGGTATGAGCCATGTACCAGTCATGATGGTGACGCAACAATAGTAATACCACAGATAGACATGCCAAAAGTCGTAGCCTATGGACGCGAACATGGTGTAGGAATCTGGCTGTATGTCAACCAGCATGCGTTGCAGAAGCAGATGCGTGAACTCTTCCCCCTCCTCCACCAATGGGGCATTGTTGGAGTGAAGAGCGGTTTTGTGCAGTATGCCTCCCATCGCTGGTCAACTTGGTTGCACGACTTAGTGCGCTATGCTGCTGAGAACCATCTGATGGTAAATATCCATGACGAGTTCCGTCCCTCAGGTTTCTCACGCACTTACCCCAACCTATTAAATCAAGAAGGCATACGTGGTAACGAGGAGTTCCCTGATGCAACTCATAACACCATTCTTCCTTTTACACGTATGATAAACGGTGCTGCTGATTATACCATCTGCTATTATGACAAGAGACTAAAGACTACACATGGACATCAGTTAGCAGCCTCATTAGTTTACTATGCACCACTACTGACGCTCTTTTGGTATGACAAGCCCGAATATGCGAATGATGAACCGGAACTGAAATGGTTTGACGACCTCAAGACTGTATGGGATGAGAGCCGTGTCCTTGAAGGCACTCCCGGTGAGTATATCATTATGGCCCGTCGTTCTGGAAATGAATGGTATGTGGCAGCCATGACAAACAATGATGCACGCCATGTAACCATCTGCACGGATGACTTTTTGTCGGAAAGTAAATATATAGTGGAGATATATAACGATGATCCAACAGTTGATACCCGTACGAAGGTGTCAGTCAAGACTATTCGGGTAAATGCCGGTAAGGACATCAAACTATCACTTCAACCCAGTGGCGGAGCTGTTCTTCGTTTCATTCCTGTAAAATAGACATCCATGAGACAACGACACCTTATCCTATTAGTCCTCATTACGACACAACTGTCCCTGGCTGCTGTGGGTCGCAGTGGCATGTATCAGTATTCAGTCAGTCTTACTGGTTATATATCCAATGAGACAGGTAAGACTCCGAATGCTTATCTGTGGATCCCCGAGGGTTGCGAAAAAGTTAAAGCGGTGATGTTCGCCCAACAGAACATGACCGAAGAGATGCTCTACAAGATGCCCTCTTTCCAGGAAAGGATGAAAGAGATGAGCGTGGCCTTGTTGTGGGTGGCTCCCTGGTTCTCACAAAATTGGGATCCAGCAACCGGTTGTCAGAAGATCTTCGAAGAGATGATGGTTGGATTAGCCGGACAGAGCGGCCATCCAGAGATAGCATCAGCTCCAATAATCCCATTCGGTCATTCCGCTCAAGCCACCTTCCCCTGGAACTTTGCTGCATGGAACAATGGGCGTACTCTATGTATTATCTCTTTCCATGGGGACGCTCCCCGTACAAACCTATGTGGTTATGGCACTGCCAATGTGGAATGGGGAAGGAAACGTAATATCAACGGGATTCCCGGACTGATGATTGAGGGAGAGTACGAATGGTGGGAAGCCCGTGTACGACCTGCCCTCGCTTTTCGCATGATGTACCCAGAGAGTTGCATTTCTTTCTTATGTGACACAGAAAGTGGTCATTTCGAGATAATGCCGGAAACAGCCGAGTATATTGCTCTTTTCATCCAAAAAGCAATAGAGCAACGATTAGGTGAAAACGGACAATTATTACCACTGAATCCCAATAATGGTTGGTTAGCATGTCGCTACAATCCCGATAGTAAACCTTCTGATGGTGATGGTGCAGAAGATGATATCTTTAGCATAGCCAGCCGCCCCACCCCGGCACCGTATGAAGATTACAAGGGTGATCCCCATGATGCCTTCTGGTATTTTGATAAGGAAATGGCATTCATCACGGAGTCACGCTATGCGGAATCTCAAGGTAAGATAATATGTCCTATAGAAAAAATAACGCCCCAAATAAGTGCTGACGGACATACTGTAACACTTGATACACCTGGAGAGGTACAAGTGGAAGTAATCTGTGGTCCTCTGAAGAAGATTGATAACCGAACATTCCGCTTCTACCCTTACGAGTGTGGAATGGACAACCCACGTCGTTCGTTTACCGCATGGCTGGTAGCCATCCGCACAGGTGACCATCAACATAAACGTAGTGTTCAACCGATCGAGGTAAAACTACCATTAGATGTCATAAAATGAAATAACACTTGACTTTTGCGTAATATCACCTTTATATCCGTATAAAAGGAAAACAACGGTTATGAAGGCAAAACAAATATCAAGTATCGGCGCTGTGCTCTTCAGTTTTTTTGTGATGGGCTTCTGCGATATTGTGGGAATCAGTAGTGATTATGCCCGCGAAGCTTACGGCTGGAGTCAGACGATGGCAGGTTTATTACCATCTATGGTCTTTGTATGGTTCCTGTTCCTTGGCGTACCTGTAGGTATCCAGATGAATAAGTGGGGACGAAAGAATACCGTACTGCTCGGTATGGCAGTGACGATTATAGGCATGATGGTACCGCTTATCGGAACCAGCTGGGCATGTTTGGTGGGGTATGCGGCCTTAGGTATAGGCAATACTATTCTGCAAGTATCGGAGAATCCGCTGATCAAGAATGTAGTAACGAACGACAAGATACTTACCAGCAGTCTTACCGCCGGACAGGTGGTCAAGGCTATCTCCTCTTTCAGCGGTCCTTTCATTATGCTTTTCGCTGTCAACGTGCTCGGCGGCGGAGATAAGAACAACTGGTATCTGGCTTTTCCCGTACTGGGTGCTATCACGCTTTTGTCTGCCCTGTGGCTGATTGTGTCACCCATCGAGCGTGAACCGATGGAGAAGACCAAGGTGACGGTAGGTGAGACATTCTCATTGTTGAAGAACAGGACCATTCTGTTACTTTTCTTCGGTATCTTCTTTGTTGTTGCTATTGATGTGGGTACTAACTTCACCTCATCGAAAGTGATGATTCAGCGCTATGGATGGGATGTCGTCCAGGCTGGCATCGCTCCTCAGGTGTACTTTATCTGCCGTACGATAGGCGCTTTCCTTGGGGTATTTCTCATGACGAAGATTTGCGACATGACCTACTTCCGACTGAATATCACAGTCTGTATAGCAGTCATTCTGTCATTGGCATTCATACATTTACCAGAGACATGGGCACTCGTACAGATAGGAGCCATCGGCTTCCTCTGCTCATGTATCTTCCCGATTATCTACTCTATGGCGGTACAGGCAGAGCCCGACAAGGCTAATCTGATCTCTGGATTGATGATTACCGCTGTGGCGGGAGGTGGTGCCGCTACACCGTTTATCGGCTTTGCCACCGACATGGCAGGAACGATCACTGCCGGTATCTGTGTCCTTCTGCTCTGTGCTGGATATCTCACTTATTGTGCTTTCGGTATCAATACATCAAAACAGTAAAGTTTACTGGAAAAACCATCTGAATTAAATGATGAGAAAGCTCATTACTTTTGTTATGTCGCTGCTATGTACCGTTTGTCTGGCACAAACAGTATGCAGGCCTTTCGCATTGTCCGACGTGCGGCTTTTGCCCTCCCGTTTTCAGCAAAACATGCAGCGCGACTCAGCCTGGATAGCCTCTATCTCCGTGAAATCACTGCTGCACTCGTTCCGTAATACAGCAGGCGTGTTCTCAGAGAAAGAGGGAGGCTATATGACGATGCGACATCTTGCTGGGTGGGAGTCGATGGATTGTGACTTGCGGGGACATACCACCGGACATCTCCTTTCAGCAATGGCCAATCTGCAGATGCGCGAGAAAGCCGACTCTTTGATACAGGGGCTTGCTGAGGTGCAGCGACAGTACGGTACAGGGTATCTCTCTGCCTTCGGAGAAGGGCTCATCGACCGTAACATACAGGGAAAAAGCGTGTGGGCTCCGTTCTATACTCTGCAAAAGATACTGCAGGGCTTGATCGACCAATATGTGATGTGCGGCAATGAGACGGCTCTTCAAGTAGCCAGGGGAATGGGCGACTGGGCCTATCATAAGTTGAAACCGCTTGATGAAGAGACCCGACAAAAAATGATCCGTAATGAGTTCGGTGGGTTCAACGAAGCCATGTACAATCTCTATGCCGTTACCAAAGATGACCGTTATCTGTGGGTTGCTCGTTTCTTTTACCATAACGAGAAGATTGATCCTCTGAAGCAAGGAGACAACAACCTTGGCACCTATCATGCCAACACGTTTATCCCCAAGTTGCTTGGAGAGTGTCGTAACTACGAGCTCTTCGGCGCAAAAGACAGTCGGAATGCCGCTACATTGTTGTTTAAAACCTTGGTTAACGAACATATTTTTGTCACGGGAGAAGTATCCGACAAGGAGCACTTATTCAATCCAAATGAGCAGTCGAGACATCTGACGGGTTATGACGGGGAAAACTGTTGTACCTATAACCTTCTCAAACTGGCAGACCGTCTGTTTACCTATCAGCCTGATGCGAAGATAGCCGACTATTATGAGCGGGCGCTCTACAACCATATCCTCGGTCAGCAGGATACCCTCACATCAATGGTTTGTTACTTCACTCCGCTGATGACCGGTGGATACCGTCTTTATTCCACACGCGACAGCAGCTTCTGGTGTTGTGTCGGATCAGGGTTTGAATGTCATTCCAGATATCAGTCGAGTATTTATTTCGGCTCTACAGATACTGATACCAAAGGAAAAGAAAAACGTACACTCTACGTCAACTTGTTCATTCCTTCAGAATTAAGTTGGGACGGCATACTCGTGAGACAGGAAACAGTATTCCCAGAGAGTGGCAAGACCGTCATCACGGCATCATCAGAGATGAACATTAAGATCAGATATCCCTATTGGGCCACCTACATGAAGGTGAATGGCAGAAGAGTGAAATCTTATGCCGACGGATATGTAGCGGTGAAGAATGTCAGAAAAGTTGAAGTGGAGTTTGGCATGTGCTTGCGTGAGGAAGCTACAAAAGATGATCCGGGTCGTGTAGCTTTGATGTACGGACCGGTAGTCCTTGGCGGTCGGTTGGCCGTTGTGGAGAATCCTTTCAGCGACCCTAAGAAGTATAACGATTATTACACTTTCGATTATGGGAAGCATCCCGACATCCCCTTGAGCACGTTAATACATCAGGAAGGTCTCTGTTTCCGGACAGCCGACGGCATCAATGTAGAACCTTTGTATAACTTACAGCACTGCCGTTATGTGGTTTATTGGAAAAAACAATAACAGATCCGTTTCTCTCATATTCTTTTGCGTAAACAAACGATGATTTACGTATAGATAGTGAGAGTTCATAAAAAGAGTTTTTCATATTAAGGTATTAAAGTAAGACAGATTCATAGGTTATTAGTTTGAAGGTATCAGTACCTTTTATAAATTGAGCCGGACGCTGGGAAGTGTCCGGCTCTTTCTATGACAATGGTACATTTTAGAGGGAGTCCGGATACGTCGGACTCATAGTCCGGAGCACTCGGACTCCCATTCCGGTGTATCCGGACTGTTGAGAAAGATAACCTTTAGGGTATCAAAATACCACCATCACACAGTGCCAAATAACCTTTTATTTGTAATTTTTGGTAAAAAACACAGAAGATAAAGCATATTATCCATCTTTTTTTATATATTTGCATTTGATTTATTCATGAAAAACGGTTGGGTATATAAGACTTTGCTTACCCTGTTATGTCTCTTTTCAATCGGGTCCGGGCAGGCTGCAACCATCGACGAGGGGGCGATGGTGAATCTGACATTGGCTGACGGTCTGACCGGTGAGACGGTACACCGTGTGATAACAGACCATAATGGTTACACTTGGATTGCCACCACGGGCGGTATCAGTATATATAATGGTCGGCATCTGATGACATTGCGCATACCGAATGCAAAGGGACATGCCCTGGAGGTGAAGGATCTCTGTGAGACAAAAGATAACTCCATGTATGCAGCTACCGACGACGGACTCTACCGGCTGACTACAACCTCTGGCACCTTCAAGCGCTTTCTGCCACAGATAGAGCGTCCCATCGCCTTGTTATCTGTCGGTGACACGCTGTATATCGGTGGGGAGCAAGGCTTGCAAATCTATGACGGACATGAATTGAGGCAACAGGATGTGGGTGCCAGTAAGAAAGGTCTGGACAATATCGTGCGTCATTACGTCAGGGATGACAAGGGCTTTATATGGTTTTTGGGTCGTCATAACCTGAACTGTTATGATCCTGGATCAAAGAAGATCACACATTATGAACTGAACTTGTCAAAGATAGGACGAGCTGCACTCACGCAGTTTGAAATCGTGGAAGGTAAATTCTTCATCGGTTCCAGTAACATGGGGTTATTCGTTTATGATCTCCAAACACATGAATCACGTTGGATTGAGGGTGTGGGAAAGATCGTGAAGTCGGTCAGCAAGTCATCCGACGGTTTGATTGCCATAGCCACGGACGGGGCCGGAGCCTATCTCCTGGATCCGGAAACCGAGCAGGTCGTGGAGCGGTTCTCCATGGATGCCTCAGGTGAACACCGCCTTCCTACCAATGCACTATACAGTTTTTATCGTGACAGGAACGGGATCAACTGGTTGGGAACAGTACGCTGTGGGTTGGTATATAATCCGCATAGCAGTATGTTGTTCCAGGCCCATACCCTCGATGGACTCAGCACTATTGGCATGAATGTGCGCAGTTTCCAGATACGTGGTAGTGAGAGTGTAATAGGATTACAAGACGGTCTTTGGTTCGTGGATGCACAGCGTCATATTCGGAAGTATTTCTCTCCAGAGGAGCTGGGGGGACATATCGTGAATAATATATGCTGGTGGAATGGCTATTATTATATTGGTATGTTCGACGGAGGCGTGCGCCTGCTGGATCCCAAGACGATGACTCTACAGCGACAGACGTGGAGCCCACTGCTCGACAAGACAACAGTAGGCGATATGAAAGTGGCTTCTGACAACAGTTTATGGATAGGATGCTCCGACGGATTGCTGATCATCAGTGCTGACGGTAATGTTCGTCAACTGACGGAACAGAACTCACATATGATTGGTGGTATCATCATCAGCATTACTTTCGATAAAGACCACAACGCTTGGTTGACAGGTGCAAAAGGATTATCGCTATATAGTGCTGCCAGCCGTGATGTGGTGGAAACCAACTATCCTGAGGGATTCTTCCATCATGAGCCATTTATGCGGGGGTTCCTTGGTCATGATGGAGTGGTCTATATGCGTAACGGACCTCAGCTGTTCTATACCGACAGCCGGATGGAAAAATACGGAGAACTGACACTGCCGGTACATCTTATCGACAGATGGTGCCGCAGCATGACGGATAACGGCCAAGGACGACTGTGGTTGGCGTCCGAGCGTGGACTGTTGGGAATAGATTACCAAGGTAAAGGCTTGATACAGTTGGGTGAAGGCGAGGGTCTCCTCGGCCATCAGGTCAGTGAGGTTCAGATGGACGATGAAGGGCGTTTGTGGGTGGCTACGAATAAAGGGCTGTTCATGACCACGCAGCAGGATTATCTCCGATGGCAGAGCCAGCTGAACAATCGTCTCACCTTATATAATGTACGTAAGGGCAGCGACCTGATCGATCAGTATGAGATGAGTCAGCTGAGTGAACACCATGAGATCCGGCTCTGTTGGCACTTTACGTCACAGGTGTTACAGGCAGAACCTTTATTACTCGATTATGCCCGTCAGCAAGGGCGCTTTTATGAGTATCGTGTGGATGGAGGGAAATGGATTTTGTTGGATGATGGTCAGCCGATGGATATCCGTGACTTGTTATTAGGGAGTCACCAGCTGACAGTGCGCATGGCTGGTGTCAAAGGCACTGAGACAGTCTTCCATCTGACGGTAGTGCCTTCCGGTTGGGCTATCTTTGAGATGATCCTTATCTTGGTAGCCATAGTGCTCTTATGGTTGTGGTATCGTTATAGGAAAAACAGTAAGTTATTGCTCTCGGAGCGTGATGAGATAGAGGACGCCCTTATTGCGGTGGAGCAGGAGTTGGAGGAGGTAAAGAGTGAAGCAGTGCCTGCTGAGGACAGTTCCTCCTCACAAAAGTACCAAAAGGTAAAGATTGATGATGCGGAGTGTGAGGCCATTGTCCATCGCATGAGAGAATATCTTGAGCGGGAAAGAGTATATGTCAATGCCGACTTGAAGATGAAGGATCTGGCAGATGTGCTTCATTTGTCATCCTCAAAACTCAGTCAGGTGTTCAATCTTTATTTGAAAGAAAACTATTACGAGTTCATCAATCGTTATCGTCTGACAGAGTTTAAGAAACTGATAGAACAAGGGGAATACAAGCGTTATACCATCACTGCTCTCAGTGAACAATGTGGATTCAAGAAGTCGAATTTCTTCTCTACTTTCCGGAAAGTAGAAGGGATGACACCGGCGGAGTATCTCAAAAAACAAGGCGTAACACCTCGTCCATAGTTTCCCTAAACCACCAGAAACAGAGTGGTTGTAGTTTTTCTAATTTAGATGGACTGACAAGAAAGTCTTTGTATATCAGGAAGTTAAACAAATTGGACTATTCGCTAAACCATTTGGCTGCAAGTAAAGGTAAATTCCTTGCTTGCAGTTTTTCATTGTATTATATTTGCATTGTCAAACATTAACCATTGTAGCGTATGGATACAACCATTGAAAACAAGAACCGTCAGATTATCGGTGAAACCTACCAAAAGGTGAGATCTGAACTCTTTTCCATTTTCCGTCAGGCATGTATTGCGGAGAAGACTTGTGAGGATCTCGTTCAAGACGTGTTCTTGAAAATATTGGGGCTTGACGTGATCATTGAAGACCAGTTGAAGGCACTTGCTGTTACCATTGCATATCAGAAGCGGACAGATTATCTCCGTCACCGCTATTATATTAATAAGGTGAAGAATGACGCTTTCTGGAAGATGGAACAGAGTTATACCAATACAGAAGCAGAGGCGAACGACATCCTCAACATGGAGATGAGGGTTATCCGATGCATGTCTGATATGGATAGCAAAATCTATAGAATGAACAGGATGGAGGAAAAGACCGCTGATGAGATTGTCATGGAGACCGGTTTGTCGAAGAGAGCTGTAGAGTCACGCATCTATCGTACCCGTAATATGGTAAGGAAGAATATCAGAAGAGTTATTAACTTTTGAGTATTTTTAATACTTCATCCGTATCACAAGATAAAATCAAATATATCGTTAATAATAAAAACCAACTGATTATGAATCAAAGAAGGAAATGGTTTATGACACTGTGCCTGATGCTGGCCTCTTCGTTAGCATGGGCGCAGGACATCACTGTGAAAGGAACGGTGGTGGACCAGACAAATGAACCGCTGATCGGTGTGACCGTCATGATTGATGGTCAACAAAGTGGCGGAACAGTGACCGACTTTAACGGAAACTACTCCATCAAGGTGGCAAGTAATGGCCGTTTGAAGTTCAGTTATGTGGGTTATCAGGAACAACTGATAGCCGTTAATGGAAAGACATCCTTGGATGTGGTCATGAGAGAAGATGCGGAACAGCTGCAAGAAGTTGTGGTTGTCGGTTATGGTACGCAAAAGAAAGAGAGTATGACAGGTGCCGTGACCGTTGTCAATTCTAAGGCTTTTGAGGAAAAGGGAGGACTCAGTTCTCCATTACAGGCTTTGCAAGGACAGGTTGCCGGAGTGATAATTACACGTGGTTCAAGTGCCCCCGGTGATGAGTCTTGGTCAATGAGCCTGCGTGGTGCATCATCAATGAACTCTACAGAGCCATTGATTATTATTGATGGTGTGGCATCAAACTCTGTCAACGATATGCGTAACCTGAATCCTAACGATATCGAGACGATAAACTTTCTGAAAGACGGCTCAGCCGCTATTTACGGAAGCCGTGCCGCAGGTGGCGTGGTCTTGATTACTACGAAGAAAGGAAAGGAAGGACGCGTGAAAGTAGAGTATGGCGCTTCGGCAACCTTGAAGACTCCCGGTTTGCAGCCCACAATGATGACACTCGACGAGTGGGCTGACGGAGTGATGACCGCTCTGCACAACGATGGTAACGAGAGTAATGTATGGTACACCTATGCAGAGCTGGCAAAATTGTATAAAGGTCGTTATATCGACTTGCAGACAAGTGCCAATCCTTTCGGTACCGCTGCCTTTACTGATGTACAAGACTTTGTCTTCTCAGAGGCAGACTGGTTGGGAGAGCTCTTCGGCAGCACATGGAGCACAGAGCATCAACTGAGCGTCAGTGGAGGAACAGACAAGAGCAGCTACCGTCTTTCCCTTGGTTACAATTACGACGGCTCAACCCTTCAGTATGGTGACAATAACAACAACCGCTATAACTTCCGTCTGAACAATACGTTTAAGTTCACCGACAAGGTGTCATTGGAGTCGAGTATCGCATACAGCCGCCAAGAGCAGGTTGCTCCTACAATGATAGGATCAGCACTCACCAATACCATGCCGATGCCGGGTCTTCCCTTTACAGCAATGGATGGCAAGCCATACGCATGGGGTACCTGGGGTTCACCGGTGGCTAAAGTGCAGTTGGGTGGTAACAACAAACTGACGGTTTCTAACATCAGCATCAGTGAAACACTGAATTATGATATCAACAGCTGGCTCAC
>JAEEZP010000297.1 GCA_016291915.1 Prevotella sp.
CACAAAGCCTCACTATAGAAAGCGCGTGATGTAAGACACAACTCATCAGCTTGTTCTTTCAGCACTTTCACGATACGTGGATGACAATGTCCCTGGTTGACTGCGGAATAGGAAGAGAGAAAATCAAAATATTTCTTTCCATCTACATCCCATACAAACACGCCCTTACCCTTCTGAAGGACAACAGGCAGTGGATGATAATTGTGGGCACCATACTTTTCTTCCAGCTGCATCATACGCTCGCTGGCTGTTTTCTTACTTTTCTGTAATTTAGTTACTGACATAGGTTAATATTGATTATAAGATTATACTATTTCGAGCAAGCATTCACAGGTTTGTCTTGCTACCGCAAATATAGTGTTTTATTTTTAATTACTGCATAAAAACAGGTTAAATATTCAATCGATACTTAAGAATTATATTTATTTCACAAAAGAGAACATCCAGGAGTTGGTAAAAGACAGGGGGATGTCAACAACAGTTAAACGATTAAGGTATATTAACGAAAAACGACAGTAAAAAAGGAAAAGTCTATGATGAAAGGCTTGAAAAAGCCGCAACGACATCGGACTCTTTACCGATGAAAGTCCGACACGCATCGTAGAATAGTCCCAAGTGCTTGGGGGCGATTCTTAAAATTATAGCCATGAAATATCAGATGATCCAGAGCACTGAAAGTGCGTCAGAACATAGGCAAATACTATTCATATTAGGTCAACCCCTATATTATTACCTAAAAATAAGTCGGAAAGCACCATGGTATGCAAAAGATTGCGTATTTTTGCAGACAGAATTGTATATTGTCGGAAATCAAAAAGAACTCGTTTTTTATGAAGGTTATCATAGCGATTGATTCATTCAAAGGCTGCATGAGTTCCACAGAGGCCAACCAGGCAGCAGCAGAAGGCGTCAGGAACGTATGCCCTGATGCAGAAATCATACAGGTCCCTGTCAGCGATGGCGGTGAGGGATTCCTCGAGGCTTTCCGTGCCGCCATCGGTGGTGACACGGTAGAGGTTGTGGTGCATGATCCCTTGATGCGACCGGTTGTAGCAAAGTATCTGTTGCAAGGTGAGACCGCAGTGATTGAGATTGCTCAAGCCAGTGGACTGACCCTACTGACGGAAGACGAACGTAACCCGCTGGTCGCTACGAGCTATGGCACAGGACAGATGGTGGCCGATGCCGTCAGACATGGAGCGAGACACCTCATCGTGGGCCTCGGCGGTAGTGCCACCAGCGACGCCGGCATGGGGATGCTTCGCGCACTCAAGGATGCTTTTGCCAAAGACGGGACATGGGACGATATCAAGGAACTGAAAGCCGTCCGCTTCACTATTGCTTCCGATGTCAAGAACCCTTTATGCGGTGAGAACGGGGCTGCACATGTCTTCGCTCCTCAAAAGGGTGCTACGGCAGAAATGGTACTTCAGTTGGATGAGCGGGCAAGGAGGTTCGCCGATAGCTCTGCCAAACATTTCGGCCACGACCGTTCGACCATGGCGGCGGCGGGAGCAGCTGGCGGCTTGGGCTACGCCTTCCTCGAATACCTCGATTCGTCTTGCAAGTCAGGAATACAGATGCTACTAGACACCATCCGTTTCCGTGAACTGGCCCACGATGCAGACCTGATTATCACTGGTGAGGGAACTGCCGACCGTCAGACACTGATGGGCAAGTTACCGATGGGCATCTTGGAGCATACCGAAGGTACTCCGGTTGCCTTGATCGCTGGCCGTATCAGTGACCGAGACAGTCTGTTACAAGCCGGTTTCACCCATGTAGAATGCATCAATCCGCCAGACATTGCACTGGCTGAGGCCATGCGCAAAGAGGTGGCGAGGTATAATATTATACAGACGGTGTACCATCTTCTGACCCATCAGTAATTCTACTAACGGAAATTACCAAACCCTTCCCCGCGGCTAAGGCCTTTTTGAGTGGAGTAGTTACCTGCAATGCACCAATAACCCAAATGTGTATATGCGAAAGGTTATGGAGAAAAGGGAAATCCGTCGATATATTAACAAAATCTATTAAAAAGCGGAAGAATTATTCGATAATAAAACTTTTATTACTACCTTTGCAACAAACTTTTTTAAGTATAATGTAATCCCAATAAGGATAATAGTTGTATTATTTATTAGTAAGAATCGTTTAATAGGTAAAAAGAACACATATGGAAGAAGCCATCAAACAAATTGGAGAGCGACTGAAAGGTCTGCGCGAGGTATTGGATATCCCGGCACAGGATCTGGCAGATACCTGTGGTATCACATTAGATAAGTATATGAAGATTGAGAGTGGTGAGGTGGATATTACCATCAGTAATATCATGAAGATTGCCAAGAAATACGGTGTCAGTGCCGACGCGATTATGTTTGCCGAGGAGCCACGTATGCGTTCTTACTATGTCGTGCGCAAGGGCCACGGTCTGAGTGTGGAGCGTACCAAGGCATATAAATACCAGAGTCTGGCCAGTGGCTTTACTGACCGTAAGGCTGAGGTATTCATTGTTACGGTAGAACCCAAGCCCAGTGCCCACACGATCTATAAGAACACCCATCCCGGACAGGAGTTTAACCTGATTTTGGAGGGTGCCATGGAATTGTATCTCAACGGTAAGACCATCGTTTTGGAAGAGGGCGACAGTATTTATTTCGACTCCACCAAGCCACACGGTATGAAGGCCATCGGCAAACAACCGGTGAGATTCCTGGCTTTCACCGTAGAGTAAGAGAAAAAGGTATTAGCTATTAAGGTAAACGGTTCTTGCGAGAACCTATAAGATAATCATTATGGTAGAAAGATTTTTAAAACAGACACATTTCACGTCTGTAGAGGATTATAATAAGAATTTAGAGTTTATCATCCCGGAAAACTTCAACTTTGCCTACGATGTAGTGGATGCATGGGCAGAGGAGCAACCGGACAAGTTGGCGTTGCTCTGGACCAACGATCAAGGTAAGGAGCGTCGCTTTTCCTTTGGTGAGATGAAAGAGCTTACCGATAAAGCTGCCGCCTACTTCCTGAGCATCGGTATCCGTAAGGGTGATATGGTGATGATCATCCTGAAAAGACATTATGAGTTCTGGCTCACGATGATGGGACTGTCGAAGATCGGGGCCATAGCCATTCCCGCCACCCACATGCTCACCACTCACGATATTGTCTATCGTAACAACCGGGCTGGTGTCAAAGCTATTATCTGTGTGGGAGAAGCATACGTCTTAAAACAGGTCGCCGGTTCAAAAGCAGAATCCCCTACCCTCGAGACACTTGTATCTATCGGTCCTATCGTGCCCGAAGGATTCCACGACTGGCACAAGGAATGGGATCAGGCTCCGAAATTCCAGCGCCCCGAGCATGTCAACACCAACGATGATACCCTGCTGATCTATTTCTCCAGTGGTACCAGCGGTGAGCCCAAGATGGCTGCCCATGACCATCTGTATGCCTTAGGGCATCTGTCAACGGGTGTTTTCTGGCATAACCTCAGTGAAGACTCACTCCATCTTACCGTAGCTGACACCGGTTGGGGAAAGGCTGTTTGGGGAAAGCTTTACGGTCAATGGTTTGCCGGTGCTGCCGTCTTTGTCTTCGACCATGAGAAATTCTCTGCCGATACGATGCTGCAGCAGATGGCCAAGTATCATGTCACATCATTCTGTGCACCTCCGACTATCTATCGTTTTATGATTCGTGAGGACCTCTCGAAATACGATCTCTCTGCCCTCCGATATTGCTGTACGGCGGGTGAAGCACTGAATCCCGCTGTCTTTGATCATTTCAAAGAACTGACAGGTATTACTATCTTTGAGGGGTTCGGACAGACAGAGACAACCATGACCTTAGGTACAATGCCATGGATGACCCCTAAACCCGGTTCTATGGGTATGCCCA
>JAEEZP010000298.1 GCA_016291915.1 Prevotella sp.
GACAAACGAAAAGCCAAGGCTGATGCTGATAAGAAGAAAACACCGTAAGGTACCGTCGCTCAACACCACATCGACAGCCGACATCTCGTTCATGCTGCTGATCTTCTTCCTGGTCACCACATCGATGGACCAGGACAAGGGGATGACACGCCAGTTGCCGCCGATGGATGATAAGCAACAGGAGGAGGTGGTGGATGTGGACAAACGGAATGTGATGGCCCTGAAGATCACAGCGGAGAATGAACTGCTGGTGAATGACAGTATGATCGCGGTGGAACAGTTGTCCGACAGGGTGGTGGACTTCGTGAGCCACTGTCCTGACCGGAAGAAACATGTCATCACGCTGGATGTGAGTCGTGTGGCTAAGTACAATACTTATTTCGCCGTGCAGAACGAGATCGTCACTGCTTATAACAAACTGCGGGATGCCCATGCGTATGTGTTGTACCATCACGACTATGCAGCCTGCTCTCCCGATGAGCGTGAGGTGGTACGGAAAGATTTCCCGCAACGTATCGCGGAGAACTATCAGCCTGCAGAGACACAGGAAGGAGGTGGCGTATGAGCATGTTCAAACAGCGTAGGCACAGGGAGATACCACAGTTGAACATGGCATCGATGCCCGACCTGATCTTTACCGTGCTGTTCTTCTTTATGATTGTCACCCACATGCGGAGCGTGCCGGTGAAGGTGAAGCACCAGGTGCCGGCAGGTACCTCTCTCACAAAGCTGGCGAACAACCAGGTGGTGACGTATATCTATATCGGTAAGCCCCTGGGTGCCGCCGACGGACAGACCGTGGTGCAGTTGAACGATAAGATCGTCGATGTGGCGATGATCGATGACTATCTCTCAGAGCTGCGCCGACAGCTGGGTAATGAGGATGCCGACCGTATGGTGGTGTCGCTGAAGGTGGACAAAGACACGGAAATGGGGTTGGTGAGTGATGTGAAGCAGGCGCTCCGTCGTGCCAACGTCACGCGCGTGCATTATTCGGCGATAGAGACAAGAGACAATAACCAATAAACAATTACCGGAGCAGCGAGCGCAGAGCCAAGTTTATTTGAGCTATGCCGAGTCGTGACGGTAATCGCCGAAGGCAATAAACTATTTCCCCCTCTCCCGTCCTCTCCCCAAAGGCTTGGGGCGAGGTGTTCGATAGGAATCGCAACTGTATCTGCTTAAGCCCCGAGGGGGCGTTAAGATTACAGGCAGGCGGTGGAGCGCAGCGAAACCCCTGCAATAAAACATAAGATAATCTAAACCCTGAAAGGGTGACAGATATTCTGTTGTGCCTTCAGCACTAATGAATAGTGTACCTTTTCGCAGGGGTTCCGCTTCGCTTCACCCCTGCCTATGTTCTATCGCACTTTCAGTGCTCTGGGTCAATTGATATATCATTGCTTAATAAATCGTCAATTATCAATTATCAATTATCAATTGTCAATTATCAATTGTCAACTCGTCAACTATTATTTTTTTTCCCTTTTTTGTTTGTTATTTGGCTTTTTCTTTGTATATTTGCATAAAAACTTAATATATCGAAATGGGACATCATCAATTAGACGCTTTAGACAGGAAAATCTTGCGGATGATCGCGGAAGATGCGCGTATTCCTTTCCTGGAAGTAGCAAGAGCATGTAATGTTAGTGGTGCAGCTATTCACCAGCGTATACAGAAGTTGACAAATATCGGTGTGCTGAAGGGTTCACGCTTTATCATCGACCCGGAGAGCATCGGGTATGATACCTGTGCCTATGTGGGCATCAACCTGAAGAATCCGGAGAAGTTCGACGTGGCAGTAGAGGCTCTCAAGGAGATCCCTGAGGTGGTGGAGTGCCATTACACCACCGGTGACTACGATCTCTTCATCAAGATCTTTGCCATCAACAACCACCATCTGCTGGATATCATCCACGACAAACTGCAGCCCTTAGGACTGTCAAGAAGTGAGACGATCATCTCGTTCGGCAGCGCCTTCACGCGTCAGTTGCCGATGAGTGATAAGGCGTGAGATCAAGGCCGCACATAATCGACGAAGGAATAGTTGTACTGATGTCTTTCGTCGATGGTGTGTTTCTCTTCTTTTTCTACGATCCATTCATCATAAGGCGGGAAGAAAGCGTCCGCCTTTTCAGGTATGTTGTCTATCTCCGTGAGATATAGACGGTCAGCTATCGGCATGGTCTGTCTGTAGATGCTCGCACCGCCGATGATAAACAACTGTTCATCATCCTGACAGTGGGCGAGGGCCTCTTTCAGCGAGGGATAGCAGTCGCACCCCGGCAGTTCCTTGGTTGATCGTGACAGCACGATATTCCGCCGGTTGGGCAGGGCTCCCTTAGGCAGACTCTCGAAGGTCTTCCTACCCATGATGATGGTATTCCCGGTGGTCAGTTGCTTAAAACGTTTCAGGTCGTTAGGCAACCAGTAGATAAGTCGGTTGTCTTTCCCGATTGCTCTGTTCTTAGCCACTGCCGCAATGATGTTAATGGTCATAGCAAAGGTTGTTTGGGGTTAAACACTGACGGTGGCCTTGATATGATCCCACGGATCATAGTTCTCCAACCGGAAATCCTCATAGTCGAAATCAAGGAGGTCTTTCACATCGGGGTTGATGTGCATGGTGGGCAGCGGTCGCGGCGTGCGTGTCAGCTGCAGCCTCGCCTGTTCCAAGTGGTTCAGGTACAGGTGGGTATCACCGGTGGTATGGATAAACTCCCCGGGCTTGAGGCCGGTAACCTGCGCCATCATCATCAGCAGGAGGGCATACGAGGCGATGTTGAAAGGCACCCCTAAGAACGTGTCGGCACTGCGCTGGTACAACTGGAGCGACAGCTTGCCGTCGGCCACATAGAACTGGAACATCGTATGACAGGGCGGCAGGGCCATCTTGTTCACCTCAGCCACGTTCCATGCACTCACGATCATCCGTCGGGAGTCGGGGTGATGACGGATCAGGTCGAGCACCTGCTGTATCTGGTCGATGGTGCCCCCGTCGTAGTCGGGCCATGAGCGCCACTGGTGCCCATAGACCGGTCCGAGGTCACCGTTCTCGTCGGCCCACTCGTTCCATATCCTCACGCCATGCTCCTGCAGGTATCTCACGTTCGTGTCGCCTTTCAGGAACCACAGCAGTTCGTAGATGATGGATTTCAGGTGCAGTTTCTTCGTGGTGAGCAGCGGGAAACCGTCTTCGAGGTTAAAACGCATCTGATTGCCGAAGATGCTGATGGTGCCCGTACCGGTACGGTCTTCCTTCTTCACACCCTCGGTAAGTATTCTGTTGAGCAGATCGAGATATTGTTTCATGATGATGTTCCAATAGTTATTATTCCAGTTTGCAAAGATATAAAAAATCTGATGAAGCGAGAAGAAAAAGATGTTTATTTCTTTTCCCGGGTCAGAAGTTTTTCTGATGGGTGAGCACAGAAAAAGTTTTGTGGTTTTATTAAATGTAATTACATAGTAATACAAATCCTTCTTTGTTTTTGGGAAATAACCGTACTTTTGGAAAACAAAGTTTTGATGATTTATGAAAATACTTGTTGTAGATGATGAGTTGGATATCTGTGAGATCCTTCGATACAATCTCGAGACGGAGGGGTATGAGGTGGTGACAGCCCATTCCGCCGAAGAAGCGTTGACACTGCCGCTACAGGATTATTCACTGATCCTGCTGGATGTGATGATGGGTGAGATATCCGGTTTCCAGATGGCACGAAACCTGAAGAATAACTCTGCGACGGCGCATGTCCCGATCATCTTTATCACGGCCCTTGACGGTGAGGATAATCTGGTGAAAGGACTTAATATCGGTGCTGATGACTATCTCACGAAACCGCTGAGCATGAAGGAGCTGAAGGCAAGGGTGAGGGCGGTCATCCGACGGTCCGCATCATCGTATCCCCCACAGGCGGCAACGGCTGCAGATGACCATCTCATACGCTATGAGGGTATTGTCATCGATATGAATGCGAAGACCGTGACCCTCGACGGCGAGGAGATGCTTTGTACCAGACAGGAGTTCGAGCTACTGACGTTCTTCCTCCAGCACCCTGACAAGGTGTTCTCCCGTGAGGACCTGCTGAAGAGCTGCTGGCCCCACGACACGCTGGTGCTCAACCGCACCGTCGATGTGACGATCACCCGTCTGCGTAAGAAGTTCGGCCGCTACGGCAAACATATCAAGACACGCTTCGGCTTCGGCTACAGTTTTGAGAAGTAAGGCTTGGCGGGCGTCTGCCACCGTGACCGCCGTCAGGACTGTCACCGCCGTTTATTCCTGTCCATCACGGGGACCGTCCTCAAAATCATTATTTCGTTTCTTTCCTGCCTGCACCACGTTCATCACATAGTCGCCGAGCTTCTCGCACTCTGAGATGAAGTCGACGTAGAAGACACCGAGCTGATAGTCATAGAGCCCGGCATTCACATCATGCAGGTTCTGGTTCTTCAGTTGTGTCCGGTAGTTGTTGATTTCGTGTTCGATGTTGAGGGAGGTCTTCATACTTATTTTTGTCGTAGGCAGGTCTATCCGCTTCATCATCTCGGTGAGCGCACTGTCCACAAGTTCCATCATGGTCGTCATATGCTGTGTCTGCTCAGCGGTAAAGGCTTCCTGACAATGCATGCGGTGCCGGTTCAGCGTGCGACCGAGGTTGTAAACGGAGTCTCCGATGGATTCCAACTCGGTGATCTGACGTAACATCTTCTGAATCTTTCCCTTGGAGGTATCCGACAGCCGTCCTTTGCTGACCTTGTTCAGATAACTCGCAATCTCCATCTCCATCGAGTCGGTGATATTCTCATACTTCTCAATGCGTGAGAAGAGTTTGCTGAACTCCATCTCATCTTCTAACTGCATGAGCTCCGGTACAAAACGGAACATCCGCTGGCAACGCTCGCCGAAACTGTGAATCTCCTTCTGGGCCTCCACGATGCTCAGTTCGGCCGTTGACAGAAGACCGCCGCTGATATATTTCAGACGGTAATCTTCGTCCTGCGTCTTCATCGGTAACACTCTGCATACCAACTGCTCGATCTGTTTTACAAAACCGATGAGCAACAGGGTGTTGATGATGTTGAAGGCGGTGTGGAAGGCAGAGAGCTTGAACAGGGCGTTACCACCACCCATCATATTATCCACGAACCAACTGACGGCATTGCAAGCCGGATAGAACACGAGGAGGAAGACCACAACACCAAAGACATTGAAAAACATGTGGGCAAGGGCGGCACGACGGGCCTGGGTGTTGGCCGTGAGCGACGCCATGAAAGCCGTGATGGTCGTACCGATATTCTGTCCCATCGCCAACGCTGCTGCCTCTTCAAAACCGAAGCCTTTGATGTTCATGCCAAAGAGCATCAACGTGATAGCCATCGTGGCGGCAGAGGCCTGGACAATCATCGTCACCACAGCACCGACGATGACAAACAGGAGGATGGTGAGGAAGGAATCCTGCGGAACATGAGAAAGCATCGCTGCCACCATGTCACCGATATTCATGGCCGTGGCTGCCTCCTGAAGGAATGACAGACCCATGAAGAGGAACGAGAAACCGAAGATAAACTCACCGACGCTCTTCCTGCTGCCTTTCCTGCTGAAAAGCAATGGCATGCCAAAGGCAAGCATGGGGATGGCAAAAGCCGCAATGTTCACCTTGAAGCCCACGGCAGAGATGATCCACGCCGTCACGGTCGTTCCGATGTTAGCACCCATAATGACACCGATAGACTGGGCCAATGTCATCAGTCCGGCATTCACAAAACTGACCACCATCACCGTGGTGGCACTCGAAGACTGAATCATGGCCGTGATGAGAATACCTGTCAATACACCCATCACACGATTCTTGGTCATGGCAGCAAGGATACTGCGAAGACGATCGCCTGCAAACTTCTCAA
>JAEEZP010000299.1 GCA_016291915.1 Prevotella sp.
CTGTTAAACGCCTCTACCTGTTCATCGAAAGCCACATACGACTTCACGCCGTTGCTGTACTGTCGGTAAGAAAGGATAAACATCGGCATGAGCTCATCATCCACCTTTCTGTTCTGTACCTTTCCACGATAGGCACTGGCATACTCATGATCAACAGTCTGCTCGTCTTCCTCCACCAATTGGCTATATTTCTCCAGATCCACATCACTCTTCTTACGAACCTCTTTCTGTTTGTTTTTACTCCAACGAGGTTGTATGCCCAGATGTTTATCCATCTGCGCCTTCAGAATTCGAAACTCATCCATCTCTGCCTTTGCTGTCATGCCCAAACGGCGATAACAACGGGCACGATACTGCAGTCCGGTCCAGAAATTCGGGAACTCTTCGATCACGGTGGAATAGTCACGGATAGCTCCTTGCAAATCACCTGTTCTGTCAAGCAGCAGGGCACGGTTGAAGATAGCCATCACGTTATTGGGCTCCATCCGGATGATAAAGTCGAAATCACTGATAGCGCGGTTGTCATCACCTACCTGCACTCGTAGCTGTCCACGGTTATAGTGAGCCAGGAAATTGTTCGGATCCAGTTCCAGGGCTTTATCGTAGTCTGCCAGCGACCCTCTCAGGTTATTGATATTATACCTGGTCATGGCTCTGTTGATATAATAGCTGACCACGGTGGGCTTCAGGTGAATAGCCTTGCTGAGTTGCTGGTCGGCATCCTTCCATTTCTTCTTGTTCATGCTCATCATGGCACGCACAGACCATGCCTCACCATCGTAAGGATCTATCTCCAGAGCTTGATCGAGGTATTTAGCAGCTTTTACGGTATCTTTCTCAAGTAGACTAACCTCACACTTTAACTGGTAGATCTTTGCGTTGGTCTTCCATCTGTTCATCATCGAGTCCAACTCTAAGTTGGCCCTGTCGTAATCCTTATCCTGGATTCTACATAAAGCCCTGTTGAACCACAGTCCTTGGTTGGTAGGATCATAGATGATTGCACAGTCATAGTCAGCACTGGCTTCCTTGTATTTCTGTTGTCGGATGCGACAGATACCTCTCAGGTCGTACATGCTCGACACATAGGGATTCAGAGCGATAGCCTCATTACAGTCACTCTCCGCCCCCACATAGTCATCGAGGTTGTATTTCGCTATGGCACGGAAATACCAGGGCTCATAGAGATAAGGCTTTGCGTTAATAGCCTGGTTGAAATATTGCATAGACAACACATAATCCTCATAATAGAGCGCACTTCTGCCAGCCATCAGCACACGGTCGATATTATACTGTGCCGACAGGGTCTGTACGATGAATAATCCTATTATGAGGAGACGGTGTCTCATGCTCTTCTCACCGGTTTTGTGCGATAGCTACAGTGATATTTGCCGTTTGTCAGGGCTTTCAACTTGTTCTTGATCAGTTGTCGGCGCAACGGACTGATGCGGTCGATAAACATATGTGCGTCAAGATGATCAAACTCATGCTGCATCACACGAGCCAGATATCCCTCTATCCATTCATCATACTGTTGGAAGTTCTCATCCTGATAGGTTACATGAATACGTGTGGGACGTACCACTTTCTCGTGTATTCCCGGCAACGACAGACAGCCTTCTTCTGAAGAATCTGTGTTCGTATCATCAAGTTCTACAATATGAGGGTTGATAAAAGCCTTGCGGAATCCCTTATACTCAGGGAAATCTTCTGATAACACATCGAGATCGATTACTACCACTCGGATAGCCTTTCCTATCTGTGGTGCTGCCAGTCCGATGCCTTCAGAAGCATCCAAGGTCTCAAACATATTGGTTATCAACTCTTTCAACTCCGGATAATCGGGAGAGATATCTTGGGATACCTTACGTAAAACGGGTTGACCGTAAATATAAATAGGTAAAATCACTGTAAATAAAAAAAATAAAAAATTAATAAAGTAGACTACCTTCGGGATTCCATATAACTCTGTAGGATGATGGTAGCGCTGATTTCATCAACAAGTGCTTTGTTTTGTCTTGATTTCTTTTTCAGTCCTCCATCAATCATTGCCTGATGGGCAATAACAGACGTAAAACGTTCATCCACATACTCTATGGGAATCCCTGTATGCAGGTTGTTCCAACGGTTATAAAACTGCTGAACACGTACCATATTCTCACTCTCCTGACCATTGAGCTGCATGGGTTTACCGATAATAATCCGCTCAACCGGTTCTTTTTTGATGTAGTCGAGTAAGAATGGCAATAGCTCAGATGTAGAAACAGTCGCCAACCCGTTAGCTATAATCTTCAACGGGTCGGTGACTGCTATTCCTGTACGTTTCTTACCGTAGTCTATCGAAAGAATTCTTGCCACTGATGATTACTGCTGGTTAAAGAGCAGCCAAGCATCAGGATAAGTGTTACGCAGGTCATTACGACTGCGTACGGCACTTGCCTTGTCATCGTATGTGGATGCCACCACGCGATACATATTACGGCTGGCGTTATATGCGATCTGTGCAGCATAGCCTTGGTTACGCAATGTCTGGGTCAGACCCTCTGCATTTGCTTTTACAGAGAAAGAACCAACGACAACGCTGAAGTTTCTCAGACCGGCACCGTCAACAACAGTAAGGCTCTCCTGACGGACAGATACGTTATCTACATTATCCACAACGGTTGTTTCTGTTACAGGTCTTGACACTACAGGAGCTACCACTGTTGTCTCCTCGGGCTGGGTAGCGAGTGTTGTCTCCTGAGCCTTAGCCTTTTCGTAAGCTTTCTTGTAAGCACTCTCATTAGACTTACAACTTGTGAATGCCATTACTGCAGCCAATCCTGCACATAAAAGAATGTACTTTTTCATAAATCGTTCTTTGTTATTTAATGATTATTATATGCCAACTTATAATTACTGTGCGAAATTACACAAAATCGAGGAAACAAAATAAAAAAACGTACATAAAGTTTGTTAAATAAGACAAATACATTGTTTTTAACAAAAAATGAACTTCTTTTTGATGGCAATAAGTAGAAAAATCACTATATTTGCGGGACTATTCAGATATTAATTATTAACAAATAAAGAATTATGAAAACATTAGGTTATTTAACAGCATTCATGAGTGGTGCACTTGCTGGTGCCGCTTTAGGACTTTTGATTGCCCCGGAAAAGGGTACAGAGACACGTGAGAAAATCACTGACGCCATTGAGGATTTTTGCAAGAAGCATAACATCAGTCTTTCACGCAAAGAGATGTGTGATCTGGCTGACGACATCAAGGAAGCAGCAGAGGATATAGCAGAATAAGAGATAAGCGATGTTTTCCAACGATAAGAATATTGAGACCATCGGTCAGCTGGTAGATGTGATCAAGCATTACGTCGGGTTGCAGAATGAATATCTGCGGCTGGATGTGATAGAGAAGATTGTGCGGTTGATAACCGCGCTGATCATTGCCGCTGTCGTCTTTCTCTTAATCCTCATCATCTTTATTTACCTGTCGTTTGCATTAGCCTATGCCATCGGTCCGCATATCGGTCACGGATGGGCTTTCCTCATTGTGGCAGGTGTTTACATCATTATCTTTTTACTTTTCCTTGCTTTCAGAAAAGACTGGGTGGAGAAACCTTTAGTGAGATTTCTGGCCGGTCTGTTAATGGAATAAACTTTTAGTGATATGACGGAAGACATGCAGAACTTATCCCCGTACAAGACCCTGGAGTCGATACAAGACAGGAAGTTACTGTTGCGGAAGGAGATCCGCAGGGATAATGATCAGATCAACAAGCTGAGCAAACAACTGTTCACGAAGCCTGCCCCCCTGATGACCAAGCGTGGCAAGTTGAATGTCAACGGTCTGATGGCCACCGGTGCCGGTGTCTTTGACAGTATCTTGCTTATCTGGAAGCTGTATAAGAAGTTTAAGTTAAAGCGATAGCTTTTCGTCAGTCACATTTAAATCTCGATTACCTGCCCGTCATACGCCAATTGTATATGGGCAGGTAATTGTTTGTTTACCTCTTCGTGTAACCCTATCTCATGACAACTGTGAATCAGGTAAGTATGCTTACTGCCAAGCTTTTCCGAGAAAGCCACCGCATCGGCAACTGTCTGGTGGGTGGGATGCTCACGGTCGAAGCGTAAGGCATTGACAACCAATGTGTCGATACCCTCGAGATAAGGGAGTTCTGAATCATCGATCGTCTTCATATCTGTGATATAAGCCAATTTTCCGATACGGAAACCGGTTATCGGCAGTTTACCGTGCATCACCTGTATAGGTATCACTGTCAACTCATTCACTTGTATCGGCACATGATGGGTAAGCGTTTGCAGATGGATCTTCGGCACCCCGGGGTATCTGTTTTCCGCAAAACAATAGGGAACGGTCTGCATCAGTCCTCTGCAGGTACGTTCATCAGCATATATATTGATTTCTCCGAACTGACAGTATGGGCGCAGGTCATCTACCCCACCCACATGATCGTAGTGGATATGCGTGGCTAACACCGCATCTATCTTTCGGAAATCCTGTTGAAGGATCTGCTGCCGGAAGTCAGGCCCCACATCGATGAGTATCCGTGTTTGCTCGGTTTCCACCAATGCAGAGCAGCGCAGTCGCTTGTCGTGCGGGTCATTACTCCTGCACACTTTGCACTGACACCCAATGGAAGGGACACCAACCGATGTTCCTGTTCCGAGAAAGATCAGCCTCATCTTACCTTTTATTATATTATAGGATATTCACTTCCGGATGAATATCCACACCAAACTTCTCCTTTACATCGCTGCGCACCCGTTCACAGAGGGCAAGGACCTCACGGCCTGTAGCTCCCCCCTTATTCACCAGCACTAACGCCTGTTTGTCATGAACGGCAGCACGCCCGAGTTTTTTCCCTTTCCAACCGCAACGTTCAATCATCCATCCGGCAGGAATCTTCACATGGTCATCATCCACGACATAGTGAGGGATATCAGGATAGATTGCTGACAATGAGCGGTAAACATCCTTGTCAACGATAGGGTTCATAAAGAAACTACCGGCATTTCCTTCTTTCTTAGGATCTGGCAGTTTTGCTTCACGGATACGGATGATACAGTCGCGCAACTGCTGTGCTGTGGGCTGCTCAATACCTTCCTTACGCAGTTCCTCACGGATATTCCCATAGTCGAGGTTCGGGGTAAATGTTTCCTGCAGACGATAAGTGACATGGGTGATCAGAAAACGGTTCTTCCAATCGTGTTTGAACCGGCTCTGACGGTAATGATAGTCGCACTCCTCATTCGTAAACCAGTGGATCAGTCCGGTCTTGAGTTCTACAGCCTCTACTTTATAGATAATATCCTTGATCTCCGCACCGTACGCACCGATATTCTGAACGGCGGAAGCACCCACCTCACCGGGGATCAGACTGAGGTTCTCCGCACCATACCAGTCGTTCTTCACGCACATAGCCACGATATCATCCCACACCTCTCCGGCTCCGCAACGCAACAGGATACCACCCTCTACGAAATGACGCTCCACACCTTTGATGGCCGCATGTAGGACCGTCCCTTCGAAATCCTTGGTTAACAAAAGGTTACTACCACCGCCTAACAACAGCAAGGGTATGTCTTCTTTCATTAAATCAGGCACTGTCTGTTGCACCTCCTCTACCGTTTCGAACTCAATGAAACGGTGGCATACAGCATCGATGCCGAAGGTGTTATGACTAAATAAATGATAATCTCGGATATCTTTCATCTTCCTATTCCACCAGTTTAAACAGTTTCCAATGATCGCCCACCTTCCTGAACGTCATCTCCATCTCCTGACCGTTAGAGATGCCTCGCAGCAGGAATACTTTCTGGTTTTTGGTTCCCGACGGTGTGCCATAGATGATATTATAGATCTGCCCCGAGGGCAACTCCCCTGGACAGAAGGCAGGCCACTGCTCGGGAGTGATATCACCGGCCAGCTCCTCAAAGTCATCATCAGGATTAGGACCGATAAATGACATTACATCATTAAGACTTTCTGTCTGGAATACGGAGTCAGTGGCAAAGCGCTGATAGAAACGTAAGAACGAGGCATTGCTGTGCGTATCTAAGTCAACATTACGCAATGACGTAAGCATCCACGTACCATTCTGACGATCGAAATTATATTGCTTCACCAGTCCGTCGGAGAGATTGATCTTCTCCAATACCACATGGTTGACACTGGTATCCTTAGGAAGGTCCAACTGTTTATGATTGTCTAGTATCAGCGTGTAGTAACCTTGGGACATGAAGAAATGATCTACCTTCCAGTCTTTGCGCTCGATCGTACTGGTGGTCTCCCCACTGATGACGGTCAGCGGGAAAGTGATACGTGCCAACTGCTGCTTTCTGTTTCCGGCAAAATTGAAGATAAAATCATCGAACAGCTCATCGGCGGCCACCGGGATAGGCTCTTCCTCGATGAGCTCCTCCATGGTATCCACCTCAACGGAATCCACAATGGAATCTCCTTCCGGTACCGGCTGTTCAACAGGTTTCTTGTCGGAACATGCAGCTACCGTAATGGCCAGACATACAGCCACAAAGGCTACATAAAGAAGTTTTCTCATTTCTTTCTCTATCGTATGTTTCAAGGTATGCTTTCTCTATACGCCTCAAATACTCTGCAAAGGTAATGTAAAAATATGAATACAAGAAAAGAAAAAGTAATTTTCTTTTTTATTTTCCGAAGAATATTTTCTTCTATGCTATCAACAAATAAAGTTATAATGAAAAAGGAACAACATTTGAGATTGTTTCTCGGTTTATTTTATTATATTTGCGGCGAAGAATGCGATCAAACGCATAAACTTAAAAACAGAACTGTACATAGTATGAACGGACAAGAAAAAAATCACGATAAGGTGACTTTGAGAATCGACTATTTGCCATGTGTCAACTATTCGATGATGAATTGCGGTGTGGAGGTATGCAACTCATTCGTGCTCGAGAATACAGACGACAGAGACTGGGACCTGTTGTCTGTAAGAATCAGTGGGTCCTATATTAAGGAAAGCAGCTGTTTGTTAGACCACCTGAAGAAGGGGCAGGCCATGCAAATCAAGACCATCAAGATCGAACCAGACATTAAGATACTCAGTGATACTACTGAAGCAGTCAAGACATCGTTTATGGTGACCATCCATGCCACCGACGAACTGCTGTTCGAGAAAGAATACCCTATCACCTTGTTGTCATACGAAGAGTGGGCAGGAAGCGGTATCATGCCGGAGCACCTTGCAGCCTTTGTCGTTCCAAACAATCCGTTCTTGCCGAAGATCAAAGTGCAGGCTGCCCGTTTCTTGGAGCAATGGACAGGATCCTCTGCTTTCGATGAATACCAGACACAAGACCGTAACAGGGTTCGTGCACAGGTAGCCGCTGTCTATGAGGCTTTGCGCGCCGAGGGGATTATCTACTCTGCGCCACCAGCCAGTTTTGAGAATAATGGTCAGCGTATTCGTTTGGCAGATAAGGTGCTGACAGACAAGATCGGCACCTGCTTGGACACCAGTCTGCTGATTGCTTCCTGTCTGGAAGAAATAGGTATCTTTCCGATCATTGTCATGCTGAAAGGTCATGCGATGGTAGGTGCCTGGCTCACCCCGAACGTCTTCCATCAGATGGTTTGTGATGATGTCAGCTATCTGCTAAAAGAGACGGCAGACGGCAATAATAATGTGGTATTACTGGAGTCAACAGCCATTACCTCTTCTGAAGGTATTAGCTTTGAAGATGCCGTAAAACGTGCGATGACACAGATCAGTGACGAGAATAGATTCCTGTATTTCGTGGATATCCACCGTTGCAGATTAGGCAACATCCGTCCCCTCCCCCAACGGATTCAGAAAGACGGTACGTGGGTATTCGCCAATGAAGGTATTGAGCACCAGCAAACAACAGAATCTGTCAAGAGCCTGAGTCATTATGACCTCCGGCTGGAAGATACGGGAGCACCGACTACTAAGCAGATGATCTGGGAGCGTAAACTCCTCGATTTCTCCTTGCGCAACAATCTGTTGAATACCCGTCTGGGTAGAAAGGTCGTTCCCTTCATATCCTTTGAGATAGATCACTTGGAAGACCATCTGCAAAAAGGTGAGGATTATTCCATCACACCGTCACCGGGCAAAAAGATAGAACCGAATGCCGACGGTATGTATGCCTCTAAGTTACAGGCATTGGAATATCAGGATTATGTGTCGGAACTGATCCGCGACCACAAGATAGCATCCTATCTCACCGAGACCGAACTGCAGAATGCCTTGAAATATGTGTACAGGACAGCGCGTACTACGATAGAGGAGAACGGAGCCAACAGTCTGTTCTTAGCTTTGGGCATGCTGAAATGGTATGAGACAGCCAAAAGTGAGCAGCCTCGCTATGCACCCATCCTGCTGCTGCCGGTTGACATCATCCGGAAGGGCGGCAACAATTATGTCATCCGGAAACGTGATGAGGATATTATCCTGAATATCACGCTAGTAGAACTGCTGAAACAGAATTTCGGCATCAGTCTTGATGTCCTGAAAGAACTGCCAAAAGACGAAAGCGGTGTGGATGTAAAACTGATCTTTACTTATTTCCGCAGGGCGATCATAGAACAGAAGAAATGGAATGTCGTGGAAGAAGCGATGTTGGGACTGTTCTCTTTCAACAAGTTCGTGATGTGGAACGACATCCATTCGAATGCCCAGAAACTGAAAGAGAACGTCGTGGTTGCCTCACTGATAGAGAAGCAAGACAAACAGAATGCGGATATAGATGTGGTGGATGCCCGTGTCATAGACAAAGAGAATGCCCCCATGGACTTTGCCATCCCACTGGATGTTGACTCTTCGCAGATGGAAGCTATCGTAGAGTCCGGACGAGGCAGGAGTTTCATACTCCATGGCCCTCCGGGCACCGGTAAGTCGCAAACCATCACCAATATGATTGCCAACGCCCTGTATCAAGGCAAACGCGTCTTGTTCGTGGCCGAGAAGATGGCGGCTTTGTCAGTGGTACAGTCACGACTGGAGAAGATCAACCTGGCCCCGTTCTGTCTGGAACTCCATTCCAACAAGGCTACCAAGAAGCATTTCCTCGAACAGATGGACGAGGTGTTGAACGTAACAAAGATCATGTCACCGGAGGAGTATGCCCAAAAATCCGAGGAACTGTTCCGGGAGCGGAAGGAGTTGATCAGTTATATCGAAGCCTTGCACCAGAAAGGATCGAGCGGACTGAGTCTCTATGACTGTATCTCGGAATACCTGGCTATTACGGAAGACGAACTCAGCGAGCAGTTGCCTCCAAATAAAAGAATCACCGTCAGTTATATCGAGAAGTGCAAGGAACAGATAGAGCAAGTCAATGCCATCCTTGACATTGTGGGACAACCCAAGCAGCATCGGTTATATGGGCTGGAACCAAAGGACAACCGTCAAGAGACTTTGGAAGCCATCCGTACCCTGCTGCAGGAACTGAAAGGTAAGAATAACACGTTTATCACCCAGCTCCACACGTTGAACAGCACGACGCCTATGGATCTGAAGACCACCGAAGATATACAGTGGTTGGAAATGTTCATCAGTTATCTCACCACAGAGAAGAAAAAGGAGGAATTGCACAAAACCATCTTATCTTCCTATCAGGAGGGTATCATCAAGATGGATGTCAATGCTTATCGCCGGGAATGGGAAGAGGTGAAGTCCAAGTGGTTCCTCCCCCGTTATTTCGCCAAGAAGAAATTCCTGAAATCCTTACAGGTATATGGACAGATTTTCGAATCGGGCATCGACGAAGCACTCACACTTGTTGGTGACTATCAGGAGATGTCCAGGAATCTCAACGAGCAGTCGGAATCGATGGTGGCGTTTGCTCATGCCCATGGTTTCCATCATCAGCAACGGGTGGATACCTATGCCGGTAATCTCGGCAGCCAACCCGCTGTTGGAAGACAGGAATTCCTTTATGATGCAGAGGCTGTCGTCAACACCGATAAAGAGATAAACGCACTGACAGAAGCGGTGAAAGCTGTGACCGACCCGAAGATCACCAGAACAGAGATTCTCTCCCATCTGGATATCTGGCTGGACAACTATTCTCAGGTGAGAGACTGGTATCACTGGGTGGATAAGAAACGGGAGATGGGTCAGATGGAACTAACACCTGTGATTACCAGGATTGAGGACGGCATCAGTCCTGACGAGGCAATCCACTCTTTCCTGAAAGGAATCTTCCACCAGCTCATCGAGTCAGCCATTAACGAGAATGACCAACTCAGGATGTTCAACGGTCTGAAATTCCGTCAGCAGATAGAGAAATACAAACGAGACACGGTCCGGTTCCAGGAACTCAGTAAAGAAGAACTGTACAGCAAACTGGCTTCCAGGGTTCCTTCTTCCTCAGCAGCTATTGCCGAGGGGTCTGAGATCAGTATCCTGAAACGGAATATTGCCAATGGCGGTAGGGGTAACTCCATCCGTTCGATCATTGACAATATCCCTACCCTGTTGCCCAGACTCTGCCCGTGCATGCTGATGAGCCCGATCTCCGTAGCACAATACATCGACTTAAATGCGGAGAAATTCGACCTCGTGATCTTCGACGAGGCATCACAGATGCCAACCAGCGAGGCTGTCGGTGCCATTGCAAGAGGTAAGGCACTGATATGCGTAGGTGACAGTAAGCAGATGCCACCCACCAGTTTCTTCACTTCCACCCAGGTGGATGAGGAAGAAGCCGACATCGATGATATGGAGAGCATCCTCGATGACTGTATCACCCTGTCGCTCTGTGAGCACCAGCTAAACTGGCACTACCGTAGTAAACATGAGAGTCTCATAGCCTTCAGCAACTCACAGTATTACGGCAACAACCTGCTTACTTTCCCGTCTGTTGACGACCATGTTGCAAAAGTGAGATTAGTGCCGGTCAACGGTGTCTATGACAAGGGACGTACAAGGAGTAACCGGGAGGAATCGAAAGCGATTGTGAACGAGATTATCCGAAGACTGTCCGATCCGGAGCTGCAGAAATACAGTATCGGTGTGGTGGCATTCAGTAAGGTTCAAGGCGACCTGATCGAAGATGATCTGTTGGAGGAACTCGACAAACACCCTCAACTCAAGGAGATTGCCATGAATGGCAAAGAACCTCTCTTCGTGAAGAACCTGGAGAATGTGCAGGGTGATGAGCGCGATATCATTCTCTTCTCCATCGGTTATGGTGCGGATAAGAACGGTAGGGTATCCATGAATTTCGGTCCGCTGAACAATGTGGGTGGTGAGCGCCGACTGAACGTTGCGGTCTCCCGTGCCCGTTATGAGATGATCGTTTACTCCACCCTGAAAGCCAACCAGATCGACCTAAAGCGTTCCAATGCGAAGGGTGTGGAAGGACTGAAGAGTTTCCTCGAGTATGCAGAGACCGGCAAGCTGCCGTTTGTCGCTGGTGCTTCGTCTTCTACAACCGCCAATGTCATGGTGGATCAGATCTGTAACGCATTGGCCCGAAAGGGATATATCGCTGAATCGTTTGTAGGACGATCTAACTTCAAGGTGGACATCGCCGTCTCCACCCGTGAGCACCCGGAGAAATATCTCCTTGGCATCCTCTGCGACGGTAAGTCGTATTATGAGACAAAGACCACCAGAGACAGGGAGATCGTACAACCCAATGTCTTAAAAATGCTCAACTGGAAAGTCATGAGGGTTTACTC
>JAEEZP010000300.1 GCA_016291915.1 Prevotella sp.
CCCGAGATACAAGATATGATGTTCACACGAAACACCGTGCAGGAGTGTTACAACCAGATTGTGGCCGATTTGTTGGAGGCTGAGGAGCATCTCTCAATGGTAACGACGTTTAAGCACTCCCTGTACAGGGCGGATGTGAACGCGGCAAGACTGCTGTTGTCGAGAGTCTATCTCTACATGAACAACTGGGCAAAGAGCGCGGAATATGCCAATAAGGTGATTGCGAGCCATCCGGACCTGGAGGACCTGAGAACGTCCAGAGCCAAGTTTATGGTGGCAGGCAATCCGGAGAATATCTTCAGCATGGGCGGTGACGACCTGATGCGCATGATGTCGTCAATGTTCCAGAGCACCCGTGTGAGCCTCGACCTCTACAGCGCGTACAGTTTCAATGACCTCAGGAAATCGTCTTGGTTCTGGAACTACGGCACGTTCACCGGCTATATCAGAAGAGAACCGGGAACCCCGACGACTGAGGTGACGGAGAGTGAGCGTAGCTGGTATAACACCTGGTATTATTATCCCTGTACTGGTCTGAAATCTCCGGTCTCGTCAGTCTTCTGGCTCCGTTCGGGCGAGGCTTACCTGAACCTTGCGGAGGCTGAGGCTTATCAGGGGAACGAGGGTGCAGCAAAAGAAGCTCTGCGAAAGCTGTTGGTTCGCAGGTATATGGATGGAAGTAAGGAGCTGCAGCTGGACGAGACGGGCTCTGAGCTGATTACCCGTATCAGGAATGAGAGAAGGCTGGAGACACCCCTTGAGGGCCACCGCTGGTTCGACCTGAGAAGATACCGCGTGTGTACCGTTCAGCCGGAAAAGGTGGAACTGATGCATACCTACACCGTATACCGTGACGGCTCTACCGGAAACATTATTGAGACAAGGCTCTTTAAACTGGAGAAAGAAGACCAGGCATGGACCGTGAACATACCTCACGAGGTATTGGAGTATAATGTCGGTATGCCTGGTAACAACACCAACCCCTCGCGCGAATATACCATTATACCCACACCCAATTGATCACTATTAACCATCTAAGCATATGCGAAAATTAGTATATATCTTACAAGCTGTTATTCTTCTCACCGCATTCTACTCATGTAATGGGGAGGATAACCTTGAAGCAGACATCCACGACCCGAACGCTTTCTTCGAGCCGAAGCCATCCGCCCAGGACGAAGAGTCGGCTATAAGAAGACAGTTCAAGGAAAAGTATGGGTCGTATCTGCTCTTTAACGACACGATTCAGAAAAACTTCCTGGGTTTTGACATCAACGGTGATTCTGTGTTTAAGGTGGAAACGTTGAGTATTGACTATACCATTGGACAGGCTGCCTATGCGAACAATGCCTATACGTATCTGTATCTGTCGACGATTGAGGAGAAGAAAGCAGCCGTCGACTTCCTGGAGCAGTATGTGTTAGGCCATGTCACCAACAAACTGATGCCCTATTCGTGGATGTTGTGCAGTCAGATAAACTACGACGACGGCAGCCAGCATCCCTATGCCGCTGCCGGACAGCGCAGCATTGTGGTGGCTACGGGACTGGTGGCACGACTGCGTACCGAGGCACAAAAGAAACAGTATGTCGACAGAATCCTGAATATGATTTTAGGTACGTTGGTGATGAATAATTACGATGCTTTTTCTGAGTTCCTGAGTGTCAGTAAGGGCTATTTCGGCCTTGCCATCACGGCGTCCTCGGATGACATATTAAGGAATTATGCCCGTCAACACGGGTTCGTGGATATTGTCAACGGACTTTTTAACACCACCACGCCGACAGAAGAGGAAGACCTCAAGCTCTTTTGCACCTATCTTCTCAACTTTAATGACGAGTATATGGAGTCTACTTTTAAGGATTATCCCTTGGTGTTGAGGAAGTGGGACTTGTTTAAGCAAGTTATTTACGACTTAGGTTTCAGAAATTAAGAATTCCAATTATGAATAGACTATTATTTAGATTATTAGCGATACTGATATGCTCCGTGCCATTTGTCTCATGCAGCGATGATGACGAGGAGGTAACGATGGTGACTCCAACGAACACGGGTGAGTTTGTTGACCAGAGAGACGGAGAAACGTACCATTGGGTGGAATATGGCGGTCTGCAGTGGCTGACAGAGAACTTCAGATACGACATCAACTCCTATCCCGACTGCCGCAACTATATTGAGCCGCAAGACTGGGTGGGCTATTCCGAGAACCAGTATGCCACCCGCAACCGGGCAAAGTATGGAATGTATTACACGCTGGATGGGGCGCTGAGAGCCTGTCCCGAGGGTTGGCGCCTGCCTACTGACGAGGACTGGCAGCGACTGGAGAAGGCCCTTGGCATGTCGGAGAGCGAAACGGCCCGTTACGACTGGCGTGGCGGGATCTCCCAAACGATGGTTACCACGAAAGACAACAAGACATATATCAGTTTCCTGTTGGGCGGGTATGTCACCTATCATGTCTATACCAACCTGAGAAACGGCTGCATCCATAAGGGTGACTGGGGATTCTACTGGACCAGTACCAAGGATACGACCAAGGAAGGCGACTTCTATATTTACCGGAAGTTTGCCTATAACAGGAAGGAAATATGCCGCCAGAGCATGGAGCCGACCAACCAGCTGTTGTCTGTTAGGTATGTCAGAGACGCATCACACTAACCATGATTTGCTGTTTATGTATAGGAAATTATCTCTCATAGCCATCTTCTTCCTGCACGTGATTTGCGGGATGGCACAGGCTCCCTCAAACACGACTGCCGACTCGCTGAGAGTCCTGCAGCAGTCTTCCGATTATGTTGAGGCCAGCCTGATTGTCGTCAGTCCCGGGAAGCTGATCTATAGCGGGGGAGGGCATACCGCCTTGCGGCTGTCGTGTCCCATGCAGAATATGGACTATTACTTTTCGTTCGAGATGGCGCTGACGCCGATAGAGAAGCTGCGTTTCCTCTCAGGCACCGCCAGGGCAGGTTATATCTATACGGACTTCCAGAATGTCGTTGAGCTGTATCGGGAAGAAGGGCGCGAGATGAGAGGTCTCAAACTGAACCTGACGCCTGTACAGGAACAGGAGTTGTGGAGATATTTGGATGGCCAGTGCGAGCGAGGTCCTAACAGGTATTTCGATTACATGAACAGTAATTGCAATGAGGTGATTCTAAGTGCTATTGAGATTTGCCTGGGGAAGGAGACGATAGAATGGAAATACGACAATCCAGACTTCTCGTCGTCATACCGTAGTTTCATAGACCGTCAGTTTACGCATTCGCCGTGGAACTCCATGTTGCTCAATCTGCTGACGGGCGAGAAAGGCGACAAGATGACGGTGGGCACCAATTGGCTTTGGCCGAATCTGCTGCTATCTGAGGCCCAGAAAGCCTGTATCGTGGATAGTGTCGGGGGCAAGCGGCCTCTGGTGGTTGGAGATGAGCAAATCCTTTTGAAGCTATCGAAGGAGAACAAGCCCTTCCCCATCACGCCGAAGATGGTGTTTATGTTCTTGCTGGTGTTATCGGTCTTGATAACCATCTACCAACTGATAACGAAGCAGAGAAACATAGGCTATGTGGCAGATGTTCCCTTGATGGTGATTCAGGCTGTTCTCGGTTGCATCTACTCCTATACGACGCTCTCAAATCTTTCAGCGGGATTTAACTGGATTATCATTGTGCTCAACCCGCTGCCTTTGATCATTTGGTTACTGCTCCGCAAGAAGCCGGTGATGCGACAGTTCTATCTGTTGTTTACCATTATCCTTGTGGTGTATCTGGCATGCACGCCACGTCTGCCCCAATTGCAGACAACGCCCATAGCCATTCTCTTCATAGCCATTGCGGTCAGAACCGCATACCATTATATATCAAGAAGATTCGTTCACAAATAGTTTAATAACTTAATTTTTTTACATTATGAGGTATTTTTTACAAAATTTCGTGTTCAAAAGAGGTCGTTATCTGTCTCTTTTCTGTTTAGTCCTTTTCTCTCTCTCGGCGTACTCCAATAGTGAGTATTACTATTTCTTCACAGAGTTCCATACTTATCCTTCAGGCAAGGGCAAAATCTATGTTTCCGATGATAAGAGTATCGATCCGTCGACAATAACTGATTGGAAAGATGAAATGGAGATTGAAGAATGTATCTGGTCTATCGGAGGTCAAGATTATTATGTTTACGGAAAATCAGATGATTATTTCATTGCAGGTGTAGCGGAAGGTACTCGTCCTGACGAGACATCTGACTGGACTCCTACGACAGATGAAAACGGGAATATCGTAATCAAAAATCAGGATACCCCGCCACGCTATTCACCTTCCTCAAAAATTCATGACAAGGACTCGCTGACGTGTGTCTCGAAGGCACCACTGTTTCCGACTCATTGCGCTTATTTGCTGTTTACAAGAGTAGCTGCAAAGGTTGCCACTGGATATAAGAACTTTGGATCGGTGACCTGCAGTAAGGTGATTAATGATACAGGAGACAATATCACCCTGGAGGCTGTTCCTGCCGACGAGCGTTGTCATTTTACCCATTGGGTGAGAAAGAGTGACGGAGGAAAGGTTGAGACGAACCCGTTGTCTGTTGCTGTTAGCGGGAAAGAAGAATATACGGCATATTTCAGCTGCGACTCTGCTACAGTTATCAACGAGCCCAATGGAGGTTTTATGATCTGGTATAGTGAGAACTCCAACACCATTACCGGTCCGGGCGTAGCCATCTCGTATTCTTTCGCCCAAGACAGTCTGAAACAGGCAGACAATAATGCGTGGTATGTAGGAAAGAGAACGAATACCGGTAGCTCGCTGTATACCGCAACGCCACAGATTCTCTATGTAGAGGGTGAGGTATTCGTATGTAACACACCTCAGTATAATGAGATCTACAACCTGTCGAAACCATTAGCACAATGGTCGGGAGAGAGTGGAGTGCCCGCTTCAGAGATCAGCGAGGGACTGTTGTATTACGCTGTTGACATTGAGAACAATTGCTTCGTCAAGCTGTCGGATGTTTCTTCCGGCATTGCCCCGAAGACGATGTACCTGGCATTGTCGGAGTCTATGTTCGAAGGCAATGTGCCCGAGAAGATCTATTGGAGTGCCGAGGATGCATCCGCCGCTACAGGCATCAGCACGGTTGATGTGAAAGCCGCAGCCCGTCTGGGACGCATCTATAACATCAACGGTATTGAAGTGAAATCTCTGGGCCGTGATGGTATTTACATCATTGACGGAAAGAAAGTATTCCACAAGAATAAATAATCA
>JAEEZP010000301.1 GCA_016291915.1 Prevotella sp.
GCTTTCTCATACTGGTGCAGATGAATATAATAGTCTGCATAGGTATAGTCCCATTCCTTGACAGCCCGCCAATCCATGGAATCACGCTGCATCTTGGTGATCACATCCTCGGCATCATAGAGCCAGTCTTGTTCTATGTAACACTTAGCCAACCAGGCTCTTGCCTTTCCGTAGATTGCCGGTTGTGTAGCGTAGAGCCTGCTCATATAAGCGAAAGTAGAAGCGGCATCCTCGAAGGCTCCCTCATGAAACTGTGAACGACCCATCAGCATCCATGCTTTCCAAAGGAAAGGATTATATTCCCTACGGTTAAGCCACTCAATATCTCGTGCTGTCTTTTTCCTGTTCTTTTTCCATTCCGGTCGATGGGTGATACTATGCAACTTAATGGCTTTCTTACTCTTCTCGATGGCTTTATCGAAATTACCTTTTCCTGTCTCCTTACTGGCTTTACTGCTCACCGTATAGAGGGGAATCATCTCTGTAAAATTGTCTCTATGACCATTTTCCTTTTCGAGAGAACCGTCGATATAAGCTTGTGAACCATTGAAATAGGTGTTGTAACGTGCATTGAAAGAATGCCACCACCGGCTCTTCGCCGTATTCTTCTGTGTGGAACAACCTGCAAGCGATATCAGCATAACCACAACAAAAAAGACAACGACAGCATGACCCCATGAAAGCCATGCAGTCACCTTTTGTTTTCTATTGTCATTATTATGCATATCTACAACCACTAATCCAACAACATCACCAGTTCGTCCTTCAACTGATCAGGCACTGCCACACCGCGGAGAATCAGACTTCTATTCCAGTCTTTCACTTCCGACTGCTGCATTGTGTACATCACCTCCCGGAACTGTTCTGCCTCCTCATCAGTATAACCGTCAGATGGCCTGCCCTTATAGACATCCAGTTCTTCATCATCGAAATACTCAATGTCACGAGTAGCAGCCACCATCATACATTCCTGTTCACACAAGGCATTATCGCCATTACAGGTAGTGCAGTCGTTTCCAACATTAATAACGTCGGAATCGCCGTTCTTATTGTAAGAGAACAGCCCTAATATAGCGGCAAACACGCCTAGCACTAACAAACTGATAATGAGAATTGCCATCGTCTTATGTCCCTTTTATTCTTCTGTTTGCTGAATAACGAATCCTGCCTGTTCCAAATGCTGCCAGAAATGCGGATAACTCTTACTCACCACATGCGGATTATTGATGCGTAATCCGGGGAAAAGGAATGCTGCAGGGGCAAAAGCCATCGCCATACGATGATCATCATACGTATCAATGGGAGCCAGGGAAGGCTCACATCGCTCACCGTCCCACAACAGTTCTTTTCCATCAACATCACGTATCACATACCCTAACTTACGCATCTCTGTCTTCAAAGCTTCTATACGATCGGTCTCTTTGATTTTCAGACTCCCCACTCCCGTAAAGTGGAAAGGGATATTCTTTAAAGCGCAACACACCACAAACGTCTGCACCATGTCCGGCTGATTGATGAAATCGAAGTCCAAACGTGGCAGATTGACACGTAGCTTCTTAAGCGTTACCGTGGTAGGGACGCCACTCTCCATCTCACTGAAAATGGTCTTCACACCCAACATCGAGAAAAGATATCTCATACCGGAGTCACCTTGACGAGAACCATCGCACAAACCAGTAAGTCTGACTTCAGAAAAATAATCCTTACACAGCGCCATCATCTCATACCAGTATGATGCGGCACTCCAGTCATTCTCTATCAAGAATGGTCGTAAGGTATATCCTCCTGGTTCAGCCTTGATTGTTCTAACATCCGTCCACGTTACCTTTGCACCGAAATCATGCATCAGATGAATGGTCAGATCGATATACGGACGAGAGATCACCGTATCAGTTAAAGTCAACTCTATACCGTTCTTCAGTACCGGACCGATCATCAGCAATGCAGAAATATATTGTGAACTCACATTGCCGGGTAACTCTACCTTTCCTCCCTCCAACTGTTTGCCACGAATATGCAATGGTGGAAAGCCCTCTTCTCCGAGGTAGGAAACATCCGCACCAAGATAACGGAGAGCGTTCACCAACACTTGTATCGGACGGTGAAGCATGCGTTCAGTGCCTGTTATCGTGTGCTCTCCTGCTGTCACGGCTAAGTAGGCTGTCATAAAACGCATGGCTGTTCCTGCAGCTTTGATATCTATCGTGGGGGGCATCTCGTTCAACGCCTTCACAATAACCTGCGTATCATCGCAGTCAGACAGATTATCAGGCATTCTTGTACCCTTCGCCAAAGCATTGATCACCAGGGCACGGTTGCAGATACTTTTCGATGCAGGTAGCGAGATGGTGGTATTGATAGATGATGGTGGTATGATAGAATATTGCATGGTTCGCTTCTTATTTTCTTGCAAAAATACGAATTATTTTCTTTATCCTCTCAAAAAGTCCCTCAAAAGTGCACAAACGACTTTATAAAGATTGTAAACAATGATTTGTTTAATACTATCTATTTGTTAAGATGATTATCACAGCCATCGGAAAATATCACTTTTCACAAAGTAAAACGACTTGTTTTACTGTAGTTTTAATCACCTTTTCAGATAGAAAAGATGGCCTTTTCTAAGGTAAAACAAGTTGTTTTACATGAAAATTACCTAATAATCACTTCGTCAATAAAGAACCAGGCATCATAACCTACGCCATAATGCCAGGAGGGGCACTTACCAATACCCTTTACAGCGACCCGCACATAACGAGCATTGACGGGTTGCGGAACAGAGACTGCAGCATCAATGAACTTCACCGTGAGAGAGCGGTCTTCTGTAAATGTATAGGTACCGAAATCACGCCATGTCTCTCCATCGTCGGAAACACTATAGGTGACATATTCCGGCAACAGGATCCATGCACCGGATTGCAACAGGAAATCTCCTGAAACAGTGGTGAACGACTGCTGTTCGCCTAAATCGATGATGAAGTCGGCATCACGGCCTTCCCATCCTACCCAACTCTCTACAAAGGTAGTACCACCATACAGTCCGTCGGTGAGAGCCTTAGCACCGAAAGAGGCATAGCGGCCGGAGGGTTCGCTCTTGAACTGCACGGATTTCCCTTTGGCAATATTTCGTTCATTTGTAGGAAGGAAGCGCTGGCGATACAAACGGCAATAGTCTGCAGGATGATTTTTCCGCTCATTCAGTGTCACTACACCATATTCACGGGTACGTTGTTCAAAGAGTTCCAGTTGCTGGCGTGTTGTCTCGGCATCACGATCAGGATTGGTTCGGGCTATCTCTAATTCACTGTATTGCAAAGGTAATCGTGACAGACGAACACGGTTAAGAAGAACGGTGTCCCCTTTTACCGCTTCTTCAGCTTTATCGAAAAGCTCATTGTAAGTCTTGCGCAATGGTTCATTCAGCATACCCTGTTTATGGGTAATGGGAGAATCATATATCCACAATGGAATACCACTGGCAAGAAGGGCACCTTGCAACAGTTTCTGATATTGGTAGAGATAAGGAGCTGCCTGACCATAGTAACCATTCATAAACTGCAGCATCAATGCATCTGTATCCTGATTCGGATTCCACATCAGTCGGGCTAGCATCCACGCTTTCATCTCCAGGAAGTCAGTTCCACGATTAGAGATATTCTGTTCAAAAAGCATGGTAGCATGGTGTTGTTTGAACAAACTGATATTCTTCTGTAGGCAATGGAAATTGGGGAAGGGCGAAACCACACCGTCGAAGTTGATGACATAGTCCCAGATGAATATATTATCACTGATGGCCGACCATCCCTTAAGTGCTTTTACGAACTCCTTACCGGATTCATTATCGGTGAGAGGAACTTCACGTTTGCAGTCAATATCGCAGAGCATGATATTGACATTGGGAAGAGGTTTCACCTTTTTAGGAGGTTGCATCGTAAACAGATAAGCCAATGTAGAGAACTCCTTATCAGGGAAACGTGCGGCTATCTTATTCAAGAAACGGATGTAGTTACCCGACACGGCCCCCTCCTCGTCTTCCACTTTCTTACACTCCGGACACTGACAATAGGTACCGTTACCATCATTCTGACTGATAGATAGCATACGGTATCCGGGATTGGCACGGAAGATAGAATCCACTCGCTGGCAGACGATTTCCAGAACTGCTGGATTGGTGAGACACCACTGGCTATGCGTACCGGGCTGGCGTTTCCCATTGATCATGGAATAATACTCAGGATGATCCTTTCCATAGACATCTGCCGGCAAGAGTGTGTTGAAAGTATGTACCCACATATCCGCAGCAAACAACTCCTTATGACTCTCCAGACGCATCCATCGGCGATAATCCGGATCTTCATTTCCATAACTGAAGGTCTGTCGGAAACGGAAGGCTGGTGTCTCAGCCTCATGAAGCATCGGTATGACGATCGTTTTCGAAGGAGTGAATGTGTATGCATTCTTTGCATAATACTGTACACCGAGATATTTTTCCAAGAGTGTTACCACACCATAAATACTGCCTCGGTCACCACCGTTTCTGATAAAGAGAATATCACCTTCTGTCTCCAGGGCAAAACCGTCTTCACCGGCGCGGTCGGTAGATTCACCTATGACAATGTCACCGCGTTTGGGACTGACACCATCGACTATAGGTAGTCGTGCACCTGAGATACGTTCCACAAAACGTTGCAGAAGTGTACTTGCCTCCTCATTGTTCACATCTCGCTCCACTCTAACTATTCGTCCCTTAGCTTTTCCATTTTTAACGATAGTGGTCTGAGCCTGAGTGCAGAACAAAAAACACAGACTGAATATGACCGTCAGAAAGATTTTTTTATCATAACCGTTGCTCATGATATACGATTTTTAAGTACAGTAATTAATATTTACAATTATAGAAACAACTATCTTAATGTGTTAACTTGCAGATATTTAACCTGATACATACTTGGAGTACCTCTTTCATCACACTGTGGCAACGGTGGTTGCTTATCCTGATTGGGGGTATTACGATCAGGCAGATTGCGCCAAGCACCGGTACGCAAACTGAGTCGTTCCACCGATTTCACGGCATGTAATGCTGGTAGTGTCAGACCAAAGCAAGAGAAAGTGCAGTTATCCGTATCAAGTTTAAGATGTATGTCTATCCATTCGTTAAGACGATAGGTGGCCAGTGGTTTCTGTTGACTACTGATCGTTCCCTTTGACAACGAGAGGGATAGCATACGTTCTCCATGGCGGTCTGTAACGTCAATCTCAAAGGGTTCATCTCCCTCAGCCACCACTTTCATACTCAGTTGAATATCTACTCTCCTACCCTGTTCGAAAACACGGATAGCACGGGCATAATCATAACGATCGGAGTCGGTAAGACAAAGTGAATGTCCATCCACAAAGACATCGGCCCATCGTGGACGATAAAGATTCCAGTTAGGCACGGTAGCATGAGGGGTGATACCTTCAAAATGGTCATCCACGGCTCCTTGCCAAATGGTACGTACAGGTAGTGGCACACGCGCCACCCATATATCTTCCTTATTCACACTGTAGGTAAGCCACATATTCTGATCCTGCGGTTGTTGTTCACCTTCTGTGATACCACGCACATAACACGGACCGAAGTCTTTGTTCTCACCGAAGAAACGACGAGGGGGTACTTCTCCATGTACCACACACATCGAATCAAAACGGATGCCGTCATCACTTGTTATCGTCACCAAGGGATAACGATAGGGTTGAGTCTCTATCGGATTGTAACAGATGGCATAGCGACCGTCTCTCGTTCGCTGACCCCATTGCTTACCCCCAGCCATTATTAAAGAAGGTACGCGCACGGGAGTTGACCAAGTCTGTCCCTCATCAGTCGACAAAGCGGCATACGACCATTTCCATAATGCTACAACCTTTCCGTCAGAACGATGAAAATAATTAGTAGCCTGTACGCGGTTGATGGAGTCTTTCAAGGTATAGAAACCGTCAAGGCCCCGATCCTCATCGATCCATTGCAATGTCTTCAGACGGTCGGCTAGCAATGCTTCACATGCTTTACGGAAACCTTTGTCTTTCGACTGCGTATAAAAAGGATAAGACGTATTGGATGCATCCCAGGTGGTATGTGAAGAATAACGGATAAAATAGATGGGGCCTAAAGTACCATCGGGATAAATCTCCCTGACTACGCGCCCGATTCCTCCTTCTTTGAAAGGATCATAGCTATGTCCATAAAACGCCAACAACAGCAGTCGTCCGTCGGGAGCTGTATAGAAACCCATCCTTTGGTGCATGATATAACCATAATATGGTTTCGGGAAGGTTACACCTTTCGGAGCTTTATAGGGAGGGAATGCAACGATAGGCTTTGACCAATGACGTCCGTCATCAGAGGTTACAAGAAGCGTCTGTCCCGGTGGCTGATGCTCGTCAGAGGGATTGGAAAGATATTCCAAATAGAATCGTCCTCTCCAATAAGTGATATTAGGTGCATGGTTGTAAGTCCAGCCATGGTCTTCAGCTTCTTCCGGATGGGTTCTGTTGGCTCGTAAAACTTGAACATTTTCTGTCCCTATGGCATAGCGAAACCCTCCCTCGTGGAGTCTCGGGTTACAGATTTCGCCACCAATATATGCCACAGGCTCTTTGGGTGTCCCCGTTTGTGATAACAATGGCAAAGCACTGGTAATCAGTAATATAATCAAAGTAAAACGTTTCCTTTCCATTTTGAAGAATCCTCTTTTATTACTATTTTGAAAACAAAAATAGCATTTTTTTTGGATTATTCAAAACAAAAGCATAACTTTGCGTTAAAATAATTTATCAAACTCAGTAAATATCCAATTATCTTTAAGAGAATATTTAACATTTTTCTATTAATAATTTCAACTGATAACCATGAGTAAAAAAATCGGATTTGTTAACCAATGCTCTAAGTGGTTACGATCGTTGACCGTAGTGACACTGCTTGCAGTGCCATTTACAACGATGCTGGCCAGTGAGCCGTTGGTTTCTCCGCGGGAGGCATTGCAACCAAAGCCTGCCGACAGCAAGATCACAGGGCGCGTTCTCGACGAGAATGGTGAACCCTTGATTGGCGTCACGGTAACGGTGAAAGGTACTAATGTTGTAGCTATCACCGATTTCGACGGTAACTTCACCATCACACCACCGTCCGCCAATGATGTATTACAATTCAGCTACTTAGGCTACAAACTCAAGGAGACACGTGCATCCAATGGCATGCAGGTACGTATGGAACCGGAGGACACAGCACTGAGTGAAGTAGTCGTCACAGCCCTTGGTATTAAAAAAGAGGCTAAATCGCTTTCTTACAATGTGCAACAGATCAACAGTGACGGCATCATGAAGGTGCAGGATGCTAACTTCGTGAATTCACTGAATGGTAAGGTTGCAGGTGTACAGATTAATGCCAATGCCTCCGGTATCGGTGGATCGTCACGTGTGGTAATGCGTGGTGCCAAATCTATTGAGGGTAATAACAATGTGCTCTATGTTATTGATGGTATCCCCATGGACAACCAGCAGAGCGGACTCGATGAAGGAGCACTTGCATACACCGGTAACGGACAGACAGGTGATGCTACAGCCATGCTGAATCCTGATGATATTGAGAGCATCTCAGCTTTGACAGGACCGTCAGCAGCTGCTTTGTATGGTTCTGCTGCTTCTAACGGTGTCATCCTGATTACCACGAAGAAAGGTGTAGGTGGCAAAACCGACATCGTGTATAACGGCAGTTTCCAGTTCTCCAACCCACTGCTGCTCCCCAAGTTCCAAAATGAATACGGACAGAATGAGATAGGTAGTTACTACAGTTGGGGTGACAA
>JAEEZP010000302.1 GCA_016291915.1 Prevotella sp.
GACTGGTGCTTGGGCATGCCTTCACCGGAGAGCCACTGGCGAATGCAGCGATCGATAGCCTGGTCGATGTGCTTCACCACCGACAGGTGGGAACGGGGCGTATGGTATTCCTTGTCGATGCCCATAATAAATAGGCTACCCAGCTCAATCTCATTCATGCGCCAGAACGTATTGAAGGCACCGCCGCAGATGGGCACAATATCATAGATGTCATCATTTATCCATTGTTTGATCATGCGCATGGCTGTAGTATCGGCTACTACATAACCGCCTTCGCCCGTCTCGTCGAGGTAGGTTGTGGCCAGATATTTTTTCTTTTTCCCAATAACAGAAGTCATGTTTGCATTCCAACCGTCCGAAAAACCTTGTATGGCATCAATAATGGCCTGCTCTCGACGGTTAGCACCTATCAGCATCACCCTTGCTCCCAATGCAGGCATCATTGCTCCAGCCTCGAACATAGCTCCGTAGTAGGGCAAGAAGAGTGTGGAGCCTTTGCCAGGGAGTGGCGTGCGTGTCTCTAAGTAGAGCAGGTCAGCGTTTGGATTCGCTTCCAGACGATGGCTGTTTGTACGCAGGTATTCATCGTAAACAGGTGATGTCACGATGAACAATCGGTGTACCGAGTCCTGGGCTGTCTCCATCTGGCGCATCATCAGTTCCAGATACTGCAGTCCCTCTTCTGTAGATTGGGGCGAAAGCTGCATCGTCCGCAATCCCAACTCCTGCGCCGTCCGTTCCACACCTTCATAGATCATGTCGCAATACGAGCGGTCGCCCAGCGAGTTATCGCCGTAGATTAATGTTACTATTGGCGCGTTACTCGCCTGCTCCTCGGTGGGGTCGGGCATGTAAATCGTGTCACCCTCTTTCGTGCAGGCTGCCATCAACAGGACTGCTGCCATGATGAGATACTTACGCATACTGTTTATTTCTTAAAACTTTCCAAAAATCTTTCAAAAATCTGTTGCCATCCTCAGGCCATCGTTGTAGAGGGATTATTACTCACTATGGGCCTTTGTTATTGTAAAGACAAGAAAATTGCGATATATTTCAAAAACTAATATGATTTGCAAATATAGTCATTAATCTTAATAAATAAAAATGGTGTTGCTGTTTTTCTTTCTTTATTGTCGTTACACCTGAATTAATTATCGATACTATTGGCTTTTCACTCATTTATTCGTAACTTTAGCTTTGCCGAAGATACTGCCATTCGGAAATGAAAAGAAAAGTCCTACTTTCCTTTTGCATTTCACTCATTTATTCGTAACTTTGCCATCGAATAACTAAGAAATGGATATATGGGAAGAATAATATTGACGGGTGACCGCCCGACCGGAAGGTTGCATTTAGGCCATTACGTAGGATCTTTGCGCCGTCGTGTGGAACTGCAGAATGAGGGTGATTACGATAAGATGTTTGTGTTCATTGCCGATGTACAGGCACTGACTGACAATGCAGATAACCCTGAGAAGGTAAGGCAGAATATCATAGAGGTGGCACTCGACTATCTGTCTGTGGGTCTGGACCCTAACAAGGTGACATTGTTCATCCAGTCGATGATACCGGAACTGACCGAGCTTACCGTGTACTATATGAACCTTGTGACAGTAAGTCGTCTGCAGCGTAACCCGACCGTGAAGACAGAGATTGCCATGCGTAACTTTGAGACGTCCATCCCCGTGGGTTTCTTCACCTATCCTATCTCACAGGCTGCGGACATCACCTTCTGCAAGGCTACGACTGTACCGGTAGGGGAGGACCAGGAACCGATGCTGGAGCAATGCCGCGAGATTGTACGTCGTTTCAATGCCACCTATGGGGAGGTGTTGGTGGAGCCTCAGATCATGCTGCCCGACAACAAGGCTTGTCTGCGTCTGCCGGGAACTGACGGTAATGCGAAGATGTCGAAGAGTCTCGGCAACTGTATCTACCTGAGTGATCCCGCCAAGGAGGTGGAGAAGAAAATCAAGTCGGCATACACAGATCCTGAGCATCTCCGCGTGGAAGATCCCGGACATGTGGAAGGCAATGTCGTATTCACCTACCTGGATGCCTTTGCCTCGAATGACGATTTTGCTGAGTTCTGGCCCGAGTATAAGAATCTCGATGAGTTGAAGGATCATTATCGTCGTGGCGGATTGGGAGATATGAAATGCAAGAAGTTCCTGACGAAGGTGCTCAATAAGCAGTTAGAGCCCATACGGGTACGTCGCCATGAGTTCGAGCAGGACATCCCTGAGGTGTACAATATTCTGAAGAAAGGCTCTGAGGCTGCACGTGAGGTGGCCGCGCAGACACTTCATGAGGTCAGGGAAGCAATGAAGATCAATTATTTCGATGATCTCTCACTGATCAAGGAACAGGCAGAGAAATATAAGTCAAACCTTTAAACCTTATTATATATGGATACAAATGATTCCAATAACAATGGTTTCCAATTAGAGCTGCCGCAGGACGTAGCTCAAGGGGAGTATGCGAATTTTGCTATCATCACTCATTCAAGCAGTGACTTTATTCTGGATTTCGCACGTATCTTACCGGGACTGCCCAAGGCTACCGTAAAAAGCAGGGTTATCCTGGCTCCAGAACATGCCAAGCGTCTGCTACAAGCTCTGAATGAGAATATCATGCGATACGAGAATGAATTCGGTCGCATACAGATACCTAATCAGGAGCCACGTACAGCCATGCCATTCGATTTTGGCAAGGGAGACGCATAAACTTGTTTGTTCATATTAACGTTTTAAATATAATAAGTATGAAAAGATTTTTATTTTTGATGGTTGCTTTTGTGATGACAATTGCTTCCAACGCACAAGATGCCGTAGGTACTCTTTCACTGAAACCGATGGCAGGTATGACTATTGCTAATTTTATTGGTAGCGATGCTGAGGGTACAGATACAAAACTGGGGGCTATCTTCGGTGGTGAACTGATTTATCAGGCGAATAATTATCTCGCTTTATCAGCCGGACTGCTCTATTCTATGCAGGGATGTTCAGCCGACGGAGAGGGCGACCCGAAGATGAACCTTGACTATATCAATCTACCCGTCCTCGCTAATTTCTATATTACAAAGGGACTGGCCTTGAAAGCCGGTTTGCAGTTCGGCTATCTTACGAGAGCAAAGGTCTCTGGTAGTGGAGATGGTATAAAGGCAGAAGTAGATATGAAGGACGCTTGCAACGACTTTGATTTGTCTATTCCCTTAGGTATCAGTTATGATATCAATAACAGTTTTGTGATAGAAGGAAGGTATAATGTCGGCATTACAAAAGTAGGAAAGAGTAAGTACTCTTTTATGGGAGAAACATATCACGATGATGAGACTGATATACGTAACGGTGTCTTCCAAATAACACTTGGATATAAATTCGCACTATAATAAACACTAAAATATTGTTAACAAAACCTATACTTTGCAAAATCAAGCAGGGTATAGGTTTTTTCTTTTCAACTAAATTAGGTAATTTCGGAAAATGTTCGTACCTTTGCAGCCCAAAAGTGTGTGTAAGGCGCACTATGCATTATTGTGAACAATAAATAAAACAATATATAAATTAAAAATTAAAGTAAAATGCCTACAATTTCACAATTGGTAAGAAAAGGCAGAAAGGTGCTTGTTGACAAGAGCAAATCACCCGCTTTGGATTCATGTCCTCAGCGTCGTGGTGTATGTGTTCGTGTTTACACAACAACCCCGAAGAAGCCTAATTCAGCGATGAGAAAAGTCGCTCGTGTTCGTTTGACAAACCAGAAGGAAGTTAACTCTTACATTCCAGGAGAGGGACACAACCTTCAGGAGCACTCTATTGTATTGGTCCGTGGCGGCCGTGTAAAGGATCTTCCAGGTGTACGTTATCACATTGTTCGTGGTACATTGGATACAGCTGGTGTAGCTAACAGAACTCAGCGTCGTTCAAAGTACGGTGCTAAGCGTCCAAAGCAGAAGAAATAAGAAGGAGAGTAACAGCTAAAGCCGGTGAGGGCTTGAGTTGCACTTGAAAAAAGAAATTCAAAACCGTTTTGCTGGAGAATTGTCAAAGGTTGAGTAAAGACTCGAGTGTGAGACTTGAAGAACAGATAGAACAGCCCCATGCAGAATTTAATTAAAAAATTAAAATGAGAAAAGCAAAACCAAAGAAACGCGTGATCTTACCAGATCCGAAGTTTAATGACCAGAAGGTCTCTAAGTTTGTGAATCATCTGATGTATGACGGAAAGAAGAATACATCTTATGAGATTTTCTACAATGCTCTTGATATCGTAGCTGCTAAGATGGCTAAGGAAGAGAAGCCGGCTCTTGAGATTTGGAAGCAGGCTTTGGATAACATTACTCCTCAAGTAGAGGTGAAGAGCCGTCGTATCGGTGGTGCTACCTTCCAGGTTCCTACCGAGATTCGTCCAGACCGTAAAGAGAGCGTGTCAATGAAGAATATGATTAACTTCGCACGTAAGCGCGGAGGTAAGTCAATGGCTGAGCGTCTGGCTGCAGAGATCATGGACGCATACAATAATCAGGGTGGCGCATTCAAGCGTAAGGAAGATATGCACCGTATGGCTGAGGCTAACCGTGCATTTGCTCATTTCCGCTTCTAATACAAAAAGGTAAAAAGATAGATGGCAAAACAAGATCTGCATATGACTCGCAACATCGGTATCATGGCTCACATTGATGCCGGTAAGACTACTACGTCTGAACGTATACTCTATTATACAGGTAAGACGCATAAGATAGGCGAGGTGCATGATGGTGCTGCAACAATGGACTGGATGGCGCAGGAGCAAGAGCGTGGTATCACGATCACTTCTGCCGCTACCACCTGTTACTGGCACTATAATGACAAACAATACAAAATAAACTTAATTGACACTCCGGGACACGTTGACTTTACTGCTGAGGTAGAGCGTTCACTGCGTGTCCTTGACGGAGCTGTTGCTACCTACTGTGCAGTGGGTGGCGTACAGCCTCAGTCGGAGACAGTGTGGCGTCAGGCAGACAAGTATAATGTTCCCCGTTTGGGTTACGTTAACAAGATGGACCGCTCTGGTGCTAATTATTTTGAGGTATTAGAACAGATGCGCACCGTGTTAGGTGCAAATCCAGTTTCACTGGTTGTTCCTATTGGTCAGGAAGAGACATTCAAGGGTATTGTCGATCTTATCAAAATGAAGGCTATCATCTGGCATGATGAGACTCAGGGTGCCGAATTTGAGATTGATGATATTCCCGCTGACCTGATGGATGAAGCCCAGGAGTGGCGTGACAAGCTTTTGGAGAGCGCTGCAGAACTCGATGAGTCCTTGATGGAGAAGTATTTCGATGATCCTGAGTCCTTGACAGAGGAGGAGATTGTCGCTGCTATCCGCAAGGGAACGATTGAGATGAAGTGTACTCCTATGCTGTGTGGCAGTTCTTTCAAGAATAAAGGTGTTCAGACTTTGCTCGACTATGTTTGTGCTTTCCTTCCCTCACCGCTGGATACGCCAAATATTGTGGGTGAGAACCCTGAGACAGGAGAAGAGGAAGACAGAAAACCGTCTAACGATGATCCGACAGCTGCCCTGGCATTTAAGATTGCTACCGATCCATATGTAGGTCGTCTGGTATTCTTCCGTGTATATTCCGGTAAGATAGAGGCTGGTTCATACGTTTATAATCCTCGTTCAGGAAAGAAAGAGCGTATCAGTCGTCTGTTCCAGATGAACTCCAACAAACAGCAGCCGATGGAGGTTATCGAGGCTGGTGATATCGGTGCCGGTGTAGGTTTCAAGGATATCCGTACAGGTGATACACTCTGTGAGGAAGGTCATCCAATCGTTCTCGAGAGCATCTCCTTCCCCGACACTGTGATCTCTATCGCTGTTGAGCCGAAGAGCCAGGCAGACATTGCCAAGCTTGATAACGGACTCGCTAAGTTGGCTGAAGAGGATCCTACATTCACCGTACGTACCGATGAGCAGAGCGGACAGACCGTTATCTCCGGTATGGGTGAGCTTCACCTCGATATTATTATCGACCGTCTGAAGCGTGAGTTCAAGGTTGAGTGTAACCA
>JAEEZP010000303.1 GCA_016291915.1 Prevotella sp.
TATGGGGACAGGGCCGCTGCGCAGACCTGTCCCCATTATCGTTAATATTCATTTCTTATAGTACTTCTAATCAGAATGATTACTCCATCGGTGTGAAGTAATCATGATCTTGAAAGTAAAACAACTTGTTTTAGTTTGGAAGAAGTCATTACTGACAGTAAAAAAAAGGATTACTTAGAAGGTAAAACAACTTGAATTACTTTTGAAGTAGTGAGTATCGCATTCGTTTGTGGTTAACGATTAAAGAAACTTTATATACTAAATCTCACCCTCAGCAGCACTTTTCTGGGACGCATATATAGGTAATACAGAAGAACTCAGCATACAGGCGGGATGTACCCTCGCCTGCATGCCATTCATGGATGACGTATTACTTAAACAGTTCGTCAAGCATCGTGTAGAAAGCAGGATCCTCACCCACGATCGTCTTGTAGATCTTTCCCTCTGGGTCAATGACAATCTTGGTGGGGAAACCGGTGATGCCATAGTCATCGGTCACCTTAGCGTCTTTCGGACAATACACATGCAGCCACGGCAGTTTGTTCTCCTCCACGGCAGCCTTCCACTTTTCCTCAGTGTCGTTACAGTCGACACCTAAGATCTCAAACTTTCCCTTGTACTTCTCGTAGTATTTCTTCATGTCTGGGAATCCCTTGATACACCAGCCGCACCAACTGCCCCAGAAGTCGAGGATGACATACTTTCCACGCAGACTCGACAATGCCAAGGGCTTACCGTTGATATCATTGAGCGTGAAGTCGGGAGCCATGGTTCCGGCAGCCTGCTTCTTGGCAGACTCCTCCTCTTTCTTCTTCTGCTCCTCCATCTGCTTGATGGGAGCCTCGAAGAATGCCTTCACACGACTATTACGTACCTTCTTTGACAGCAGCTCCACAGCAGCCTTCATCTTATCAAGATCATTCAACTGTGGGATGATAGCAGCAGAAGCCTCCCAGTCGGGATGGTTCTTGATAAAGTCGTTGATGGCATCATCCACCTTCTTCAACAGCGGCTCCACGCCTTCCTGATAGAGTTTTGATAAAGAGTCTTGTGCAACACCGGCCTTCTGCATATCCTGCAACTTCTGCATGAACTCATTCATCTCCTTACTGGCATCCTCAATAAACATATCAGCCTCATGATACTGACTGTAGAACTTCGATCCGTTGACATCATAACGACCGTCACCGGCATCTGTCAACAGCACCTCCTCACCGGGAACGCCTGGTATATGATACATTGCACCCGGCTGACCGGCTAACATTTGTGGCTCTACCAAGAATAACATCGTCGGTTCCTTCAGTTCCACATCGAACTCAAAGACACCGTCCTTACCCGTAAACTTCTGCTGGTTGTCTCTGTCAGCATCAGCCATCACCACGATCGTGTCACCGATTTCTTTCTTGATCTCCATTTTCACATGCAGCTTATTACTCTTACTGCATCCGGTCAGGGCGAGAACTACCACTGCCAGTCCCAATAAAACTTTTTTCATAACGCTATTGATATAATTAAGATAAAATTATTTACATATATAACGTTTATGTGTATAAAATATTCCTATTACACACTATCTTTTATGCAGTTTTAACGAAATTGGGGCCAGAGCCGCTACGCAGACCTGTCCCCGAAAGGAGAATGATTTTAATTAGAATCCGAAGATCTCTTTCAGTTTTGCGTCAAGTGTCACATCCTCCACCTTACCGATGATATTGCCCTCACGGTCGATGAGGTACTTCGTAGGTAGGAAATGTACGGCGTATTTCTCACCGATATCCTCACTCTTGTCATAACCCATCGGTTTACCATTGGCATCCTTCAACTGCTTCAGTCCGCTCAACAGATGATGGTACTTCTTGATACCATCCTGCTCGATGGCTTTCAATGCCGCCTTGGGATTACTGTCGTCGCTGGCCACATACACCACATCAAAACCCTTCTTGTTGTATTTGTCGAAGAGTGCCTTCACATGCGGGTTGCTCTTACGGCAGGGAACACACCATGAGGCCCAGAAGTCAAGCAGCACCACCTTACCCTTCAGTGATGATAAAGAGAAAGGCTTACCCGTTAAGAGATCATTTGCTGTAAAGTCGGGTGCCGGATTACCTGGATTCACACGGTCTAGCGTAGCAATCTCCGCTGCGATCTCTTTTGCGACGGTTGTCTGCTTGGCAGTTTCGTCCAGCTTATTGTAAGCCTCTTTCAACTTATCAAGCGGCATGTGCCCCAGTTCGATGCGTAGGAAATAAGCGGCCAGAGGCGTAGATGGATGCTTCTTCATATAGTCGTTCTGCCGTTTCAGATATGCATCCCTCAAGGGTTGCATCAGTGCATTTACGGAGTCACGGTTGTTCGTTTTGTAATAGATCTCGTTCAACTCCATCATTCGGGGCACGATATCCCCCATACCTGCCATAAAGGCATTATACTGATCCTGCTGGATCTTGTCGGCTGCCGACAACTCCCGCTGTGGTGCCTGTGCCCATGTGCTCATCGTAAAGAGTGCGAGGGCAAAGAAAATAACTGTTCTTTTCATATATTGTTGTTTTTAATATTCTCATTATTATGCTTAATTATATGTGTGATGCGTAATAGATGCACTTCAAGTCAGTCAGTTCATTGGAGATATTGTCTGTAATTGTATTACCCTTACTGTCAAATATCACCGTGCCTGGAGGTGCAATTAAGAAATCAATATTCGGGTCATAGTTACTTTTAATACGATAACTTTCTATGACGTATACTGTATTTTTATTCCATTTACCCTCATACGCATACTCTGCAGACAAGGAACTTATCTTCTCCACCAGCCAAGAAGGAAGGCTGGATCGCTTGACCCGTTTGACTGGTATGTTCTTTCCAAATAATGATGTTTCTGTAAGCTCTTTCAGGTTTGGGTTATCAAGATACACTTTCTTAACGTTCACCTTATCGAGGAGCTTCTTAGGATACAAGTCCCAGAAATACACATATTTCTCATCTTCTGGCCATCCCCCATATCCTAAAGGATACAGTTCGACATGCATGGTACCAACAACATCCTTTATCTTAAAGATTCTATTCTCTATAGAACATGAGACATCTTTTGTTGACAGTTTACCCAAAATAAGGGTATTGCCATTCAGACCTATTTGAGGCAACTGAGAGCCCCCCTTGTAATACTTACGCAGATCCTCCTGACTGTCGATGACATAAACTCTATCATGATCATCTGCTGTAAAGAAACGACTCGTTTCGCTATTGAAGAACGATGAGTACCTGCTTCTGACTATATCGTCCGGCTGCACCACCTTCTCCGGATAATCATCATTCTGACAACCGCATAACCCTGTTGCCAAGAACAGAGATATAACCATAGGTAATAAAATACATATTGGTGATTTTCTTTCCATCATAATTTATATAAATGTAAATGGTTTATTCCACCATAATGATACAGTTACCTGATCACTATTCTTTTATTAATTCTGTTCTTGCTGCTCCAGCAACACCGAAACCTCCAAAATTATGAATAATCATCCGTTTTCCCTTGAACTCCAGGGTGTTGTCATCCTCCATAAAACCATATTGATCTTTGAGATGCAAGATATAAGGGGTTGTTTTTTGATCTTCGGGAGTAGTTTCCCGGATGTAATAGGTGTAATCTATCACGACACCGTCCTTGCGTTTTACAGACATGCGACCATGTTTATAAAACTCCATATAATCACCACGGCTCGTATAAGGTGATACACTTGTCCCCAAATCCATCCATTTGCCCAATATGGCCTTATTAGGATCTGAAGGAAGATCATCATTGCATCCCACCATCCCCATTGATAACATCAATGATGAACAGATGATCATTATCTTTTTTATTATCCTCATGTGATTTCAGTTTTGGCATTAATATCTGTGTGTAACAATCGGGGACAGGTCTGCATAGCGGCCCTGTCCCCATCTAAAGAGAATGATGATTTAGAATCCGAAGATCTCTTTCAGTTTTGCGTCGAGTTCCTCATCGGTGACCTTACCGATGATGTTACCCTCACGGTCGATGAGGTATTTGGTAGGGAGAAAGTGGATGGCATACTGCTCACTCACATCCTGACTCTTGTCAAAGCCAGTCATCTTGCCGTTGGCATCTTTAAGCATCTTCAGTCCGCGCAGCACATGATGATATTTCTTGATACCATCCTGATCGATGGCCTTCAGCGCATCTTCTGGACGACTGTCGTTGTCAGCCACATACACCACGTCAAAGCCCTTCTTGCGATATTTCTCATAGAGAGCCTTCACATGCGGATTACTCTTACGACAGGGCACGCACCACGAAGCCCAGAAATCGAGCAGCACCACCTTACCCTTTAGAGAAGAGAGGGCGAAAGGCTTACCCGTTACGAGGTCGTTCTTGGCAATCTCGGGTGCTGGCTTACCTGGCATCACTCGTTCCAAGACAGCAATCTCTGAAGCAATCTCCTTAGCGGCAGATGTCTCCTTGGCCGTAGCATCAAACTTACCATAGGCCTCTTTCATCTGCTCGAGTGTCATGCGTCCTGTCTCCATGCGCAGCAGATAAGCAGTCAGTGCCGTAGAGGGATATTTCTCCATATACTCCTTCTGACGATCCATCAGTGTCTTGCGATATGGCTCCATCAACGCAGAAACAGAATCGCGGTTGTTAGTCTTATAATAGACCTCGTTGAGTTCCGTCAGCTTCGGCATCACATCACCCATACCGGCAACGAATGCGTTATACTGATCCATCATAATCTTGTCAGCTGCCGACAGATTCCGCTGAGGTGCTTGTGCCCATGCACTCATCGTAAAGAGAACGAAGGCAAAGAATAAAATTGTTTTTTTCACTGTTATTGATATTTTAATTGCAAAGTGGGGACAGGCACCTAATAAGAGTCTGTACCCAAGGGATAAACACAGGGGCAGGTACCCCTAAGAACCTGACAATCAATTGGGGTACCTGCCACCATGAATTAATTACTATTCGTTACGCTCGCGGTATATCATGTCAACGATTTTTCCGAAGCCAGTATACTGCTCCGCCTGCTTAGCAGTGTTGTTCACACCATCCACGTCGAAGAAGGTAACCTTACCTCCACTGACTGCATCACTGTTTGATGAGGTTCCAACAATCAGACGATACTGAGCCTCGAAGAACTCATCGCTCTGGTTGGAGAGGATACTATAGTCAGAACAGTTATACAGATTGAAATACATCAGCGTTATCTCATCATCGCCAGCAAACTGAGAAGGCACCTGAGTGGTCTGTTTTGTACCA
>JAEEZP010000304.1 GCA_016291915.1 Prevotella sp.
GGTGTCTAACCCTTTACGATGCTGCCAACGGGCGATGGAGTGGGCCGCACGACGTATCTTTCCTTTCATCTTTTGTTTTGTGGCTTCGGAAATGTCGATGGATCTGTCCAGACATTTGAATCCCAGAAAGTCGAAAGGCTCATCAGGAGCATAGATTCTTTCTTTGATAGGGTTGATCTCGAGTCGGTACTTTGACAGATAGTTTAGCAATGTGGTTTTATAAGACATCAACGTCTCGTAATCCGGAGCAAAGAGGATAATGTCATCAGAATATCGTGCATAGAGAATACCGGCATCAGCGAAATAGCGATCCACTTCCATCAGATAGACATCGGCTAAAAAAGGAGCGGTAGGGGTGCCTGCCATCACTCCCTTCTGTCTGTGAATGATCTTCCCGTCAACAAGGGTTCGATCATCGGTAAGTATCCGTTCAAAGAAGGAAAACAGTGTAGGATCATCCGATAACAGTTCTTTAAGAATGGGGAGTAGGATGGGGATGGATATGGAATTGAAGTAATCGTGGATATCCGTCTTATACGCCCACATCCTTTTTCCCCGCAGGATCTTACGAAGTGAGAAGATTGCATCGGATGCCTTCATTCCACGGCGGAAGGAATAACAATTAGGGGCAAAGTGACTGTCATAGCGATACAACAGATGGGAGATGAGTTTGAGAACCCGTGTCTCATCGGGTGGATAACAGTAAACAATCCGTTTCTTACCCGTCCCCATCTTATTCAGACGGATGCATTCCGGTATGTCGGGCTTTTCCTGGGTCAGAAAAGCACGTGCCGTAGGAAGATATTGCTCTTCTGCCACGAAAGCATCGGCATACTTGAATAACGGCCAAGTAAACCTGCCCTTCATCAGACGATGAGCAAGGAATTCCTCCCACACCGCTTGGTTCTCTAATTGACTGAGGATGTCTTCCATGTTGGTAAAGGAAAAAGGGGAAAGATTTTGAATCCGCAAAATTGCGGATCACGGGAAGGGTACACAGCCCGGTCGCCTGCAAGACCGTTTAAGGACTATGCTGCCTCCATCGCAGGCGCAAACGCTGTTGCATCCCCTTCTTCCTGAATAAAACTACATAAACTTCTTGAGGCGGCTCACCACATAGCTCCGTTCATTTGGCATCTGTGTGTAGAAATTGATGTAAGGCAGTCCGCATTTCTTGGCATACATCCTGGCAATCAGATACTTGACATTGGAATCATGACTATGACCAGAACCCAGCATCACAACAGCCTTAGGTGATGCACCCTCATAAAGCACGAAGGTATATGGCTGGCCCCACTCAGCCTTGTAAACCTGACGCGGGCGGGTGGTGTACAACTGGAATTCATCTGCCACAAATCCTGCTATCTCTGTCACGGGAACATTTTCACGGATAGCTAATGCGGGATATTCGCACTGCAGAATCTCCCTGAAATAGGTCTTCCATTCCGCTGCTGTTCTCTCGGGTACTTCGTCAGAGTATGACTGCTGGGGAGCAGCCTCTCTGATTGTTGGGCGTGTCTTTTCAGACACAGCATTATTGATGGCTGCTTCCACTTCTGAGATGGCTTTTCCAGCCACGGCTTTAAGAATATTCGATAAAAGTCCCATAAGCATTTTTATTAAAAGGTTTATATCATCTGCAAATATAATGAAAAGAAATGAAAAGCCTCAAGAATAATTAAAAATTATTTACTTTGGACAATAGCGAAAACTAAAATAGGGATAAAATAAGTGGTTTTATTAATTTTGTTAGTATATTTGCACAGATGATGGTACGTGTACAACTTTCTGAGTTATGGAAGAAGCCTATGATAATGCTTCTTCTCCTGTTCGTAATATATACAGTGTCCTTTTATATAATGGACAGTTATGCTATCTCCAACATTGATGACTGGAGATATGCATTCTTTTGCGAGCCTGAAGGAGAAAACTATCTATCGGTTTTTAAGGACGGTTTCACCAGAGAGCCGATAACATCCTTTACGGATGCTGTAAAATCACAGGAACATGACTATTTTAAGACTAATGGTCGCTTTATCACTCACACACTGACACAATACTTTTGTGGGACATGCTCCATGAAACAGTTTGTCATCATTAATACACTTGTATTTGCAATCTTTGTCTTGTGTGTCATCAAGCTGACAAGGCCAAAACAGTTAAATATAAGTAGTCTGCTAATTATACTGATGGGTATCTGGCTGCTTATCCCATTCAAAGGCATCACTTTTATGGGGAATATCTCACTCAGTATCAACTATCTATGGGCGGCAGCTTTTAATCTGCTCTTTATCATACTCTATCAACATATATTCAATCGACAGTGCTCCCTCTGGTGGTTGGTATTTATTCTACCATTTGCAATTATCACAGGTTCATTACAAGAGAGTTTTTCTATAGGTATCTGTGGTGCCTTGTGCTTTCATGCTCTTATCCACTACAAACGTCTCCGTTTTTTTGAAATAGCTATCCTATGTGCTTATGTGATTGGTTCTATGATATGTATTCTTTCACCTGCCAATTTCAATAGAGCTGATGATATTGGAGGATTTGGTTTTCATTTAGGTGGTATCTTTGGACTATTTGCTTCACCCGTTATGTGGTTGTTTTTAATAACGCTCATCTTTCTTGCCAAAAGAAAGGCTCTCCTTAGCTATTTCCTGAATGATTCCATGATGCTATCAGCAGCCATCATTACCATCCTTTTTGTTCTTTTTGTGGCATATAATGGACGACATCAACTGATGTCTGTCAACATATTCATGTTTATCTTCGTTTGTAAGACATGGTTCTCTCTCTGTAAACAACGAAGGATTTTTCAAGCCGCTGCCATAATGCTTACCATTATATTCCTACTCACATGGTATCCTATATTACATGCCCGAAAGACTTATTATGACGCCTATCAACAACTCGTCAAGAGATGTTATGAAAGTCAAGATGGTTATGTTAACGGTCATGATTTTGAATACCTCTCAGCAAAATACTTCAGAAATCTTTTCCTCAATTACAATTATGTCGGGACATTTACTTTTTTGGATTGGGGACTTCATGATCGTGATTTGTCACTATGGATGACGAAAGGGAAAAACAATACACTTGTAACTGCTATACTGCCAAATGATAAATCCCTTATTGTAAAGGACTGCAACAAGGAAAACGAGATACAGCCCAATCTGTTCAGAATATCAGATGGCCCTTTACTGTATTATGTGTTGAAATCATCTGTTTTCGTGGAACCGGAAAGTATTAAGGTCCGTATTCAGGCACCTTCAAAATATATTATTCTCCCGGATGAAAAGAAAGAGTAACACCCAGATGATGTGTTTGAGTTTAATCACTATTATTACTATCTTATCATTAATCCTTGGAGAAATTTCATGGTGTTATCGGTCATTTCTGAATCAGGAGAGTAACATCCATAGTGTTTTTGCTTTTTAATCATTATCAGAAGATCTTTCCGAAAACGATGTTGATGAATGTTTTGGTGAGAATCTTGATGTCGAGCCACCATGAACGATGCTCTAAGTAATACAGGTCCAGTTCCAGTCGGCGCAGCATCTTCTCCAACGTATCTGTATAGCCGTTATAAAGCGTGGCGTATGAGGTTACCCCCGGTCGTATCTGATAAAGATACACATAACGCGGATCACGCTCCATAATCTGTTTGATGTAATACTCCCGTTCTGGTCTTGGACCGATAAAAGACATATCCCCTTTCAGTACATTCCACAATTGCGGCAACTCATCTAAGTGATGATCACGTAGGAACCTGCCAATCTTCGTCAGTCGTGGGTCATTGTCAATCTGCCGCAGTTCGATGCCATTCTCTTCTGCATTCGTCTTCATGCTGCGGAACTTATAGATATAAAAAGGTTTACCTCCTTTCCCGATCCGTTCTTGCTTATAAATAGCCGGACCTCCCGTTAACCTGATGGCCAGATAGCATATCAGCATTAATGGAGAGAAGATGACCAGGCATATGATTGATAATATGATATCAAAAGCACGTTTCATGTGGCGTGACGGATCTTGAGATTAATAATGTAATTAACCACACAGTAGAGAGCAATGTCGATAATGACAATGACGGTCTGTGGCAGGACGGAGAATAACAAGTAATTAAGAACAATATAACATACTGCTAGTAAGAGTATGCTGATAAGTGCCTGATGCTGTGACAATCCTGCACGCATCAGTTTGTGGTGAATATGGTTTTTGTCGGCATTGAAAAGAGGTTGGTGATGACGCATACGGTGTAATGTTACCCTTACTACATCCGCCAATGGTATGAAGAGTAATGTCAGTGGTACGATGATAGCTTCTTGGCGAGTGGGCCATACGGCGGTATTGTCCATAGCACATTTTACAGCGAAGAATCCTAATATATAACCGAGGGAAAGACTACCGGAGTCACCCATGAAAATTTTTGTATTGATTTCTGGCTTCCCGAATATATTGAAATAACCGAAAGCTACCAATACCCCCATCATACCTGCAGCAAGGATACAATAGGTATTTAGGAATACTTCATAGTGTAGGAAATATAACATGAAACCTGCAAGTGCGAGGAGTGACAGACAGGTCGCCAGTCCATCGATGCCGTCAATAAGATTGATGGCATTGTCTATAGTGACGATAAGGAATATTGTTAATGGGAAACCGATATAATACGGTATCTCATGTATTCCGAAGAGTCCGTAGAAATTATTGATATATAATCCTGCTAAAGGGAAAAGAAAGCCGGTGATTATCTGAATAGTGAATTTCGTCTTAGCTCCTAAACCAATCAAGTCGTCGACAATACCGGTAGCATAAATCAATACCAGTCCGCATAAGAAACCGAAACTCCACAGATTGATGGAAACGGTATCCTCCTCGGTGATAGAAAGGATCACTAAGATAGCCGCAAAGGCAGTCAACATGCTGGGTAAGAAGGTGATACCTCCCATCCGTGGCGTGGCATTTTTGTGTACCTTTCGCTCATTGGGGATATCGTAAAGTCTCCGACGTTTACAGAAGTCAAGAATCATCGGTGTGAACACAAGTCCACAGATTAAACTTAATAAAAATGCACCGAGTAAATATATAGTCATAAACTGTAGTCTGCCAATACCATATTATTAACTGACAAACATGGTTATTATTGTGCTGGTTTATTGAAATTTTATGCAGTGGTATGAGCTAATAATACTACCACCATTTAAATTCAAAAACCTTAGCAAAATATTTCACACATATAAAGATGAAATTAGTGTACATCCCATTTCTCCTGCAAGCTATCACATCCTCTTTTGATATCTGCAACCTACTTCGGATATTGCGGGTGCTGATCCCCCCTATACGCATGGTTACGAAATCAAGATTGATATATTTAGCACGAATCTTATACTTGTAAAACAGGCGAACCATCATGTCATAGTCAGCAGCAATCTTATAATCAAGAGCGTATAATCCATAGTTTTCATACACGCTTCTCTTAGCATAAAAAGAAGGATGAGCCGGCATAAAACCGAACCTCAGTAGCCAGGGACGGAAGATGGCTGATGAATAGTAACGAACACATTTGTCCGGCTTACCATCATGTATGAAATGTACGTCTCCATAAAGGGCATCTATCCTATTATCTTCCTGAAATTCATAGACAACCCTTTCTAGTATATTATCTGAAGAGTAGTAGTCATCTGAGTTAAGTATCCCGACGATATCCCCTGTAGCCATACAGATACCTTTGTTCATGGCATCATAAGTTCCCTTGTCAGTCTCTGATATCCATCGCATCTTTCCTTTGAATAACGGCTCGTATTCCTTTATGATGTTCATGGAATCATCTGTAGAAAGACCATCTACGACAATTAATTCGAAATTGTCGTATGTCTGTCGAAGAATACTCTCAAGCGTGTCTCCAAGTGTCTTCGCACTGTTAAATGACGCGGTGATGATGGATACTTTCATCTTTTATTCAGTTTGTTTGTCTATGAGCATTCGATAAAGGTTAAGATAATCCATATACCGGTCCTGCTCATTGAAATGTGACAGGGCATAGTCGCGGCAGATAGTTAGGTACCTGTTTTTATCCGCACTACATATCTGTCGGATGGCCGTACATACTTGTTGCAGATCTCCTTGGTTAACAACAAATCCGTTACTGTCGGTGATACATTCGGAACAACCGCCAGTATTGTAGGTTACTACAGGTGTTCCACAGGCTAAAGCCTCAATATTGGTTGTGGGGAAGGTATCTTCCCAAGTAAGGTTGAGAAACACATCTGCCATACTATATAACGAGGCAAGCTCACGAATATTGTCTGTTCGTTCAATACCAATAATCCCTTCAGGTAGAGCTTTAAGCTGTTTCTTATTCACTCCTACCATGATGATTGCGTATTTCTCTGGAAGTGATTTCCTTAGCGAGATGAAATCGTCAAATCCTTTGTTCTTATACCATTTTGAGGCTACTCCAAGTACAACCTTTTTCCCTTGGGGAATTTGATATTTTGTTCTTACTGATGGGTTGGTTTCCTGTGGACAGAATATGGAAACGTCGATGCCATTGTAAATATGCCTCACAGGATAATATTTCAGGAAAGAAACGGATACATTCTCTTCTAACCATTTGCTGACAGGGATAATAGTCATGTTTCCCACCGAGAGGAAGGTACTTTTCTTCTTGATGAAATTTCTTGCAGACTGATCCATCCACCAACTCTTGGGATAGGTATGTGTCAACGGACAATTACGACAACTCGTCTGCCATTTTTCACAAGCCTTTGTCATGAAATGAGCACAGTGACCTGTAAATGACCAACAGTCATGAAGGGTCCATACTACGGGAGTTCCTGATTCTGCTAAGTATTGAAACAAGATGGGGTAGTTCAGATAGTAACCATGGATGTTGTGAAGATGGATAATGTCAGGGGATAGCTGACGGATATACTCTACCAACTGGCGTGTAACCCTTTTTGAGCCCAATCCGTGGCTGTCAAAAAGACGGGTCAATGCTACATGTCCATATTCATCTGCCATGTTACCAATATGATAAAGATGTGACACACTGGCATTTGCGTATCTACCGTATGCAATATAACTATCCCATCCCTGACTTATGGCCAGTTTGCCTATACCCTCTGCGATTTTCCCGTGGGAACCCCAGTTTGCTGTGATATTGATTTGCAGTAGTTTGGACATCAGTATTGTTTATTACAACTTAAGAAATAGTTAACATGACGCAATGGCCAAAATGGTTCAAAATGCCTTCGGTTGATCACTTTACCATCAAAGGAGAAATAGTGCTTGTAGTCTGACTGGGAGAAAACAAATTTGTAAGTATCGCAGGCGATATCAATAGCCTTACGATTAGCATGCTCAAGTCTCCCATAAGGAAAGGCGAAATAGTCACATGGCGTATGAAGGTGACTCTCTATACTATCCTTACAGAGGGCTATCTGCTGATGGAGAATGACGGTGTCGTCGGTATTAATCATATAATGATCCATCGTATGTGCCCCGATGATATGTCCCCGTTGTGCTAACTCTTCCAGTTGTGACCATCGCATAGGTCGCTTGTTGGGTGTCATGACAACCTGTTCATTAAAGTGCTGGATATAATCTTCATCCCCGTCAACGTAGTTCGGATTAACAAAGAACAGGGCATTAACGCTATGTCTTTCCAGCACGGGTGCAAAATATTGGTAGCAATCCTCAAATCCGTCATCGAAAGTAAATGCTACCAAGGGGTGGTCTGGTTGAATATGCCGTATAATCATGTTGACGGCATCTTCTACCCGGATAAAGGAAACTTGTTTAGACAACTCATTTAGCAGATGTTCAAAGGTGTCAGGTTCCATCTCTTTATAGGTACGATGTCCATTCAGCAGATGGATGCCATTTGCCGGATGAGAGAATGCTCCTAAGATATCAAGGACTATTCCTCTTGCGTATGATCTGATAGCAGACATATTATAATTCAGAGATTACTTTTTTTATAACATCTATTTGATAGTGAATATTCCATTTGCGGTCAATCTCTTCAAAGGCAGCCATCCTTGCAGTATGTCTTTCTGAGGGGGAGAGGCTGGTCCATTTCTTGATGCTTTCTTTCAAACTGTTGACATCGTCTTGTTGAAAGAAATCTCCTGTAATGCCTGGTTTAATGGATTCAAACTCGGGCATCTGATCGGGGAAGTTCCCGTGGGTGATGACCGGACAACCGAAGGATAGGGCGTGGATGGCCGTAAGCCCCACGTTGCCTGGAGAGACACATACTTGGGCATTATAGAACAGTTCTCCCAAAACTTTCGCATCATAGCAAGGACCATACATCCATATCTGTTGCTCAATACCTGCCACTCTGGCATATTCCTCAATATGCACACCCTCCACATCTTTACCTACGTAGATGACATTTACCGGATAGCCCTCTTGTCTTAACAGTCGTATGCCGTCGATGAGCATCTCCAGTTTTTTCCCTTTTTGTATTCTTCCGCAGTAAATAATGACGGGATAATCATTGTGGAAATAATCATTATAGACAGAAGTCTTACATAAGTGCTTCCTGATGTCCTTCTCAACATCGGAGTCAAGAGAATTGGCTATGCAGAACATCTTCTTTGGATTGATCCCTTCCTTCTTCATAAGAGCAATTGCATACTCACTGTAGATAAGCAGCCGGGTGTGCATGGAGAAGAACACTTTCTTGATAACTCTTTTAAGGAATGACTCTCTGCCGTACCAACCATGTGTCCAGGCGATTGTCTTCTTCCCTGTCAGTTTCGACAGCAGCAGAATCACCCATGATGAAAGACAATAAGGCTCTCCATCCATGATATAATAGGTGTAGGGCTTGAAGAGAAGTCCGACCGATCCGTATTGCCAATAGAAAGGGTGAAAGAAATAATTCTTCAGTGTTTTCCGATACCCTTTCAACGACTCATACTTGAATGTTTTTATGGGACTCTTCCACTTGTCACCTAAATAAAAGTCACATGGAAGTTCTTCCCCCATCAAGCTAAATATAGGAAACCGATAATGAGGCCCGATATTGGTGATAAAGCATATCTTATGATCTTGTGCCATTAAATCTTCAAGAAAAACTGTCCTACAGTATTTGTTCAAATATCTTCACCTACTCTAATAACGTTGGTGTCTTTGGAATTATTGTTTTTCTCCCTTTTATTCTTGTAGCCTCCAAACACATATCCGAAGATTAAGAACAGTTTAAAGGATGAAATCCAGTATCCGCTGAACGCTGCTTGTACGAGGGAACCGAGTAACAGTAACAAAAGAAACATATCGAAGTTACTGTTCTTAGAACGGTGAAGCAGACTTATCACCATTCTCGCGATGACAAAGAGCATGATGGTGGTTCCTACTAGTCCCATCTCTGCTAAAAAGTCGGTCAGGATATTATGAGAATAGAACCCCACTGTCCACCAGATGGACCCAATTCCCCAACCGATGAGTGGTGATTCGGCAAAGGCATTTAGGGCATCTGTCCATGACTGCATTCGTAACACATCGGTGGTAAGTCCCTTTGATACTCTTTCGGCTCCTACTGAGTGGAAGATGTCAAAGTAGGTGGCAATGATAACCATCAGGACACCGACAATGCCGAGAATAAAGAAATATTTAATCTTGTTCTTTCCCTTGCTTCTCTTGATGACACGATATACAAGATAAATGGTTATTAATACCAGATATACGAATGCGCCACGACCGCCCCCGAGAATACAGCCGACGGCACAGAAAAAGATTAGGAAAATGACGATCAGATACTTGATAGTGCTGAGGAGTCCCTTTTTATCTTTGTTGTCCTTATGATAAAAGAAAACGTAAAAGAAACTGTAGGAAAAGCAATATGACAGATAGTAGGATGAATTCTGATAATCAAATCCGTCGCCGGTGCCATTCAGCAAGAAACCGAAGAAAGCACTAAACAAGACCACATAGCCTACGATCAAAGAGACAACAATTAAGAACAGAGGCAGCAACTGCAGCATGGCTTTCTCATACCCGCCTCTTGCCAGTCGTATTCCAACGTAGGCGGCAGGTATGCTCAATGAACCGTAGGATAGCAGGTAGGCTATATAATTGTTATAGATGAATGTGTGAGGGTAGAGAAATCCCGTTAGCACATAAAGTGCTAAAATGATGAAAAGTGTGAGAAACTGAAGGTAGTTTCTGAAAGAAAATCTGTTTTTAAGAATATCCCACGTCATCATCATATACGCTACTCCCGCTATCAGCATGGCTTCTTTGGATTTCATGCCTGATTCTATGAATATCCCGCTAATCAACAAAAAGGAGTTGAACAGCTCATCTGAAAAGATGACAAAAAGCGCGAAAAACGGAAAGATATATTTGGATATGTTCATATTCTTCTTGACGTTGTTATCAAAGACAATTATTCGTTATGGATGGAGAATCCTCTCAACAAAATGTTCTTTTCTCATCTTCTCCTTATATGCAGTCTCTATCAGATAGGGCTCGGCACTCTCCATTGCTTTTGCTAGTGTTCGTGGAGTGATGCTTTTTAAAGCTATTCCAAGATTGTTCCTGCGGATAATCTTACCGAGAAGACCGTGGGAAGGACCGATGACGGGCTTGTTGTAATAAGCTGCATAACTTATTACGCCACTGGATTGAGCTTCTGATTCGTAAGGTGCTAATATGTAATCGGCTGTGTAGCAAAGATCAGCAATCAGCTCGTTGCTGCAGAAAATATCATAGATAATAATCCTGATGGTGTTTTTTAATTGTTCTGTAACACGGTAGAACGTGTCGTGAATGTCTGGATATACTTTTCCTGCAAATACGAGAGTCATCTTTTCACGTTGTTCTTGCGGTATCTCATTGATGGCTTCTAAGACGGTGAGAGTTCCTTTGCGTTTGGCTAATCCTCCAAAATGCAGAAATACTCTTGAGTCATTTGCTATCCCCAGTTCTTCCCTGATGTTCTTAGGTTCATAGTCTATCTCGTTAAAAGGATCTGGCAAAAAGGCAAAACACTCAGTCTTATATAACTTGTTAAAACATAAGGTTGCCGAATTGTCGTTAAGAATAAATACCTTGTCAATCGCTCTTGTATGAGAGAGCAACCAGTAGATTATCACACTTTTTGCTTTCCTTAACCAGTTCATCTGTTTCCATTTATATAGATAGATGTGATAGATGATGCCTGAGATCTTCAGATTGGAAGGCAGGATGAAAAGAATGAAGGGCAGGTAAGCCATCAGGTCAATAAGAAAGATTGTATCCGGTCTGTGTGCGTTTATCTTCTTCTTCACTAACATGGCGTTTCTCCAGGCTGATTTGATAAGACTCTTTTTAGAGGCTGCATCCAATTCTTTACTAGTGAGGAAGTCAAACTGTATATTATCTGCCTTCGGCCAATGATACTTATCGCGTTCTTCTTGAAAAGATTCAGGAATGGCAAAGACGTACTGAACATCATGATCTTCCACCATACCCATGTAGAGATGGTGGATATATTCCAAGTGGTGCCCTGTGATATCTTTGTCAAAAAAGAACTTTTTCATATCTGATGCTATGTGTAAACGATAGAATTCTACAATCTTTCCACGGTATAACCCGTGGTGCTTATTTTTTCCATATCCCTGTGGCCTTATCGTTGATAATCTTATGAAGCTGTATATTCCCGAAAATACCTTGTGTTAAATAGACCAAGGCAGGGATGGAAATGATACCGATGATGCCCCAGCGACATGATAAAACGAACAGGGGCCAAGCGATGAGTGCAAATATGACATACAGTATGGTCTGCAATCTTACATATCCGATGCCATTGATAAGATACATGTTAATGACACCGTAAGTCTGCACGAAGACACTTATTGCCATCGCGGTGGTCACATCATATGGGATGTCCATGGTGTCTCCTATCCAGATGAAATAACAGTATTTGGAGATAAAGATCATCACGATGTGGATGAGGAAGATGACCGACAGTCCGATATATAGTTTTGAATAGACTTTTTTCATCCAAGTGAAATCTTTTTTTGTATAGGCATCCGTGAACGCAGACCAGAATGGCGAGATAAGGGCAATCACGCTCATATAAACAACATTGAAATATTTGTTGGTGATGTTATAGACAGACACTTGTCGGACTCCCAACTCTCTGCTGATGACGATGTTCACGATCTCAAATATAAAGATCATGCAGATGTTGATGATGAAAAACTGTACACCAATATTACAGATGCTTCTGATCAACTTGAAATTTACCTCTTTGTAGGTAGGACGGTAGATCTTATATCTGCTAAAACGGAAGGCTATGACTGACACCAATAAAACGACGATACATGGTATTCCTGAAAAAAACAGGGCGAGGTAGGTCAGGCTTCCTTCCGTTGTCTTTGACAGGATATAAACGGAAAAGAGGGAAAGCAATTGTCCGAGTGCCTGAATGATAGATGCCAATCCGATCTTCTGGTCTGCCGCAAGAAACGAGATGAAGATGTTCGCAATCATGTTGATGCTGGTAAATGTCAGTACGACTGAAAATACAAAGTTAAGTTCTTTCTGATAGCTGTCGCTTACTTTAAGAACATCCGACCAGTTAATGAAACAGTTTGTAATAATGGCAACGATGAAAGCGGTCACGACGATTGCGGATAGGGCAAAATAGGTTGTACTTAAATATTGCTTTGCCAGACTTAAGTTTCCGAGTGCCTTTGCCTCTGCGAAACGATTCCGGAATCCGTTGCTCAAACCTAAATCAAAGAAGGTGATCCATCCGATAATGGAAGATAGCGTAAGCCATATTCCGTATCTTTCCTGGTTCAGGTAATGAATAGTGAGTGATACAATCAGCAGATGTGAGATGATTGTTATGACGCGTGACAATCCAGAGAGACCTATATTTACCATTGCCTCTTTGGAGCGATGATCTTTATGGAGAAGCTCTTGGATAGACGAAATGCGTGATTTGTTAGTTGCTCTCACGAATTGCTTTTTTGATAATGTCTTTATTAATGACAATAGCGGTACATATCATTGCCAGGAAGAGCATGGTAAGTACGAAGGCCATTCTCTTCGGACCGGCAGGGTGTAGTGGCACGGAAGCACCTTTTATGACCGTAAAGGCGGGAGTTCGCTCCTGCAGTTTTGCCTGAGCCATCTGCAGTTGGTTCTGCATCATGGTATAGGTGTTGAACTTCAGTTGCATGTCATTTTCCAAATCATTCTGTTTCAGTCTGTAGCTTTCTATGATAACATCCATATTACTATCGGAATAACTACCGTACAGTTGACGTGCCTTCTCATAGTTCTGTTTCGCTTCTTGGGCAAGTTTCCGATAATGATTAACGTCTATTCGTGACTTGTTCGTACGGTAGTCGATAATGAAATCCTGAAGTTTTGCTCTTACAGAATCTGCAATCGTGGCACAGATGAGTGGGTCTTGTTCCTTAACAGAAATCGTAATGGCACCCGTCTTGATGTTGATGGAACAATTTACTTTACTACTGATATCCCCGAACACATTATTCTGCTCTTCTGTGAGTTTAAAGGGATTCAAGTCTTTATTGCCACCGGTATTACTGGCATTGTCTTTTTTCGAGGAAAAGAGACTGCCGATTGCCCCTCTCATTTTATCCAAAGGAATCAATAGCGGATTCTTTTTCTTGTGCTTGAGGATATATTCGTAATAGGTTGTCTTAATGGAGTGGTCTTGGCTTTCAATGGGGATGTTGATAAGTTTCTTAATGAAATTGTTCGATTCCAACACCTGTGGGTACAAGTCAGGATAGATAGCATCGCTAGTAAGGGCATTGCCAAGATTCATGCCCATAGCCGATGTGATGGTCCCCAGCGCTCCTTCACTTCCTGCCGAATTCTCCGGAGCCAGTACAACACTACACTGGTAATAACGTGGTACACAGAGTATGAACAGACTGGAGACAACAGCAGTGATCAATGCAACTTTTATAAAGAGTGACAGTTTCTTACGGCAGTTTGTCAGCACCGTAAAGATATCAACATCCGATTTGATTATATCATTATTCTCCATGGGACAGTTTACTTAATTATATTTGCCAATGTTGCGATCATAGTGGCGATGCTTGCCACGCTGGTGCCGATGGTTAGGATCTCTGCGAGGGTCTTTCCGTCGCGCTTGGGTTTTGTCGGCACAACGATTTCGCAACCAGGTTGCGGTTTTACGTTATGACCCACCTTCGAGATCTTTCCGTTCATGTAGATGATATAGGTATGACTCTTCTTCGCCCGGTTGCCAAAGCCGCCGGCCTGGTTGATGTAATAATTGACGTTCTTTCCTTTCAGGTAACCTACCGAGTTAGGATACATCACATCTCCGCTAACCCTCACAGTTCCGTTATACTGTGGGATGATGATACGGTCGTTCTCTCGCAGTACGATATCGTCGTCACTACCCGGATTAGCCAGTGCTTTGTCAAGTTCAATACCCACATAATAGGTGTCACCTAAGTCGAGTTTCTTAATGTCTAAAGTATCCTTCTCACCACTCTGTGCCTGTGTCATCTTCAGCAAAGACTCCATGCGCAGACGCTCCTCAGGAGTAATATAGCGCAGCAGACGGGCACCCTTCACGTAGGCACGGTCGTTAACACCACCGGCTTTCTTGATCAAGTCGCTCAGTCGCTCGTCTTTCTTCGAGAGGGTATAGGTACCTTCAAACATGATCTCTCCTTCCACAAACACATTCTCTTGCGTGTGGTATCCGGGACTCTTTCGTACATACACCTCATCGAAAGGCATCAGGTGGAATCCGGATTCTCCATCGACGACAAAGCCGTCTTTCAAGGCAAACGTAAAGGTCTGAGCCGTAATACTATCTACCTGTACAGCCTTGGGGTTGACGATTCTTCTGGCTACATCCACCTTGACGGTTGAGGCTGTTTCCTTCAAGCCACCTGCCTGCAGGATAAAGTCCTCGAGTGTTTCATTATCGGCATATTTGTATTTACCAGGGTAGTGAACCTCTCCGTGAATAGTGATGGTCCGTTCTTCCATCATCTCTTGTTTAGTAGGGATAAAGAGCACATCATTACTCTGGATAGGAATATCTGCCACGGTGCCGTTCATGATACCTTCCACATCTATGGGGATCACCTCCAAGGTGCGGTCTTTCTTCATACGGTGCATCACGGCATGCGCTGTGAATGCGTCTTCTTTCAGTCCGTCAGCCTGTTCCAATAACGAGCGGACACTGTTGATGGATCCTCCCACCTGGTACATACCTGGGCGGAATACGGCACCCTTGAGCTCTACCATATTAGAGTAACGTGGCAGGATGGAGTCAACGGTGACGGAGTCTTCATCGGCCACCTTGAAGGAACCCATCTCGAACTCTCCGATGTTATACACCGATTTCTCTTTTCCGGTCTTTCTGATCAGGCGCACCGACTTGGTATAGGCATCACCGGTGAATCCACCGGCATATTCCAACAGGGATGTGATGCTCTCGCTCTTCTTCATCTCATAGAACATCGGGCGCTTTATCTTTCCGGATATGTTCACCAGACAATCGTAAGGACCGACCACGATGACGTCGTTGTCTGCCAGACGGATATTACCGCTCAACTTACCATTGAGGATATAATCGTAGATATCCACAGTGGTGACCAACCGGTTTTGACGGTACACCTCAATTTTTCTCAGAGTACCGATATCGCTGATGCCCCCGGCCATATACAAAGCATGGAAAACGGTGGCGAATGCCGACAGAGTATAGGTGCCAGGTGTCTTCACTTCACCCATCACGTTTACCATGATGGTACGTGTCTGTCCCACAGTTAGTTTGATATTACTGCTGGTGTAGCGTGAGCCTACTGTGGAGCGCAACCGGCTGTTAGCCTGTGCCACGGTCAGTCCGCTCAGCTGTACGGGTCCGTAACCCTCGATGGTTACGGTGCCATCGGGTGAGATGGTTGACTCGATGGTTCTCTGCGAAGCTCCGTAAATCTCGATATACACTGCATCACCGGGACCTAACCGGTAGTTCTGTGGCGTGGCGATGTTCATGTTTGGCTCAAAAGTCAGATTCTTCTTGTTGAAGATGTCCCGTCCGAACACCTTACGTTTATTCGCATCACGCTCTTCTATCATTTGTTCTAGCATTCGGGTGGAGTCGGGCATAAAGCCGTTGAGCTCTCGCTGCATCATCAACCATTGCTCGTCGTTCTCGTCGTAGGTATTGACAGTGCGCTCTCCCTGAATACGGTAATTTGTTGACTTCTGTTGTAACTCACTGTTGTTCTTTCGGGTTCGGTCGTCGATTTTTCCGTCGGTTGCCTTCTCTTTTACAGAGCCGAGCCCTTGACCTTTAAGGTCACGCTCATATTTTTGTCTAACTTTTTGCAGGCGTGTTACATCCACTCCCCGTTGCATTAGTTTGATGACAATCTGTTGCTGAGAGGTTCCTGCCTCTTGCTCTTTCAATACAAAACTGATAATCTGATCATCGGTCATCGACGACTGCGCCTGGATGGTCAGTGTGCCAATGGCAAACAACAATGCGCCTATAATGAGTTTCTTCATGTTCCTTTTCTTATGTACCTTATTAAATAACAAAAATAACGCCGTTTTGTTGTATCGCTGGTTCTTTTTTTCTAAATATAACGAATGAACAGTCTTTTTTTTGAAAAATAATTCTTTTTTTTGCTTATCACAATTATTTTTGTTATCTTTGCAGTCTGTTCCGTTTTTCGTGGTTGATTCCTGAAGGAACCGTAATGGGGTTGACTGGATTTGACAGCGGGTAGAAATGGTACGTAAGCACGCGGAGCGTCGGCTGTTTGCTCCTAAATATCAGCGGTCATCAAATTAATTGGCGAAAACAATTACGCTCTCGCTGCTTAATCGAAGTATAGTAGATTTTGAGCTTAATTCCGTCACCAGGTGATGGAACGAGACGTCGCTCAAGGGATGTTGTCCCGAATCTCCTAGAATCAGCGGCGCAGGTAAATCGGGAATAGTTCAGGCAGGCCCCGATGTCTGGATGAGATTCAGGGGATAAGGTTGCGGTTGGTGGCTTGGGTCTTGCCGTAGCACGAAAATCAAAACCAAGATAAGCGTGTAGAAAGCGTATGGTTTCCTCGTTTGGACGAGGGTTCGACTCCCTCCAGCTCCACAATATTAAAGATATTGACAATAGATTTTGCCTTCATCTTTCTCGTAATGATTTGATACATTTATCGTTATGGAAATGTAGGCAAGTCTTTTGTTTTTATAGGCCTTTATATAGGTAAAACGACTTGTTTTACTTTAGTTTTAATCACCTTTTCGTATAGAAAAGATAGCCTTTTCCAAGGTAAAACGACTTGTTTTACTTTTGTATAGGTTACTATCGACCGGGCTTTTAGGTACTAAAGCTCTTGAATTCTCGTGAGAATTGGGAAGTAGAGGTGGTTTATCGGAATACCAGTAGGGATCGACTTATATTGATCCGGTACTTCGGGCAGGGATAAACCCTCCTCCCCAACCAAAAAATAACCCTAAACTCTAAACCCTAAACCCTAAACTAATCATGTCAACCTCATGACAACCTTTGTCAGCCTCCGACAGGTTGCAAAGCCATTACTACAAAGGGTTTTGACAACCTTACAACCTTTTTTTACAAAACAGAATGGATCGTTTTGTGTTTTTTTGTTAGTTTTTTTTGAGTGTTATGATTTTTTTAGTAACTTCGCCTTCTGATAAAAGGAAAAAGACATGAGGAAGATTTTATTCGTGATGTTACTGTGGTCGACAAGCATGGTTGCCTTCTCACAGAATGTAAAGATTGAATTCTTTACACCAAGTATCGTGCATGTGGTAAAGGGGCAACCCACGAAGAGTCTTGTTGTTATTGCCAAGTCTCAGCAGGTATCTGTCATACGAAAAGGTAATAATATTTCAAGCAGTGAACTGACTGTGAAAACAGATGCTAAAGGCAACCTGTCGTTTTTCACATCCAAGGGAAAGTTGTTGTTAAAGGAGAAGGACTGTGATATTACTCATGCTCGTCAGACGTTCCTTCTTGATAAGGATGAGGCTGTTTATGGCTTAGGCACCGTTCAGAATGGAAAGATGAATCGCAGGGGTGAGAAGATACGAATGGAGCAGTCGAATACAGAGGACTACCAGAATGTGTTGCAGTCGATCAAGGGATGGGGTCTCTATTGGGAGAACTATTCCCCGACCGTTTTTGAAGATAATGCCTATGGTATGACCTTCGACTCAGAGGTAGGCGAGGGGATAGACTATTATTTTATGTATGGCGGTTCTGCTGACGGTGTAATCGCCCAGATACGTCATTTATCCGGTGATGTGCCGATGTTCCCGTTATGGACCTACGGATTTTGGCAGTCTAAGGAGCGTTACAAGAGTGCTGCTGAGACAGAAAGCGTCGTTGATAGTTACCGTGCGTTGCAGGTGCCGCTCGACGGAATTATTCAGGACTGGCAATATTGGGGTTCCAACTATCTGTGGAATGCGATGGATTTCTTGGCAGAAGATTTCAGGGACGGTCCTCAGATGATAAAGAATATTCATAAGAAACATGCGCATTTCATGATCTCCATCTGGGCAAGTTTCGGTCCTCAAACAAAGCAATACCGTGAGTTGGAAGAGAAGGGTCTACTGTTGCCTATCGAGACTTGGCCACAGAGCGGTATCTCCCATATCTGGCCCCCGATGATGGATTATCCCTCCGGTGTGAAAGTCTATGATGCCTTCAGTCCTGAAGCCCGTGATATCTATTGGAAATATCTGAAGCGACTTTTCGATGCCGGTACTGACGCATGGTGGATGGATTCCACCGACCCCGATTTCTTCAATCCTAAGGAGAGTGACTACGATCATCAGGTATTTGGTGGAACATGGCGATCACAGCGTAATGCCTTTCCGCTGGAAACGGTACGAGGTGTATATCAGGCACAGCGTAAGGAGGAGAATGACAAAAGGGTGTTTATCATGACCCGGAGCAGTTTTGCCGGACAGCAGCACTATGGATCGAACATGTGGAGTGGTGACGTTACCTCTTCGTGGGATATGCTGCGAAAACAGGTACCTGCCGGATTGAGTTTTTCGTTGACGGGAAATCCCAATTTCAATACTGATATCGGTGGTTTTTTCTGTGGTTCCTATAATACGAAGGGTGGTGGTTCAGCTCCCCGAAATCCACAGTATCAGGAACTTTATGTGAGATGGATGCAATATGGTTTGTTCTGTCCTGTATTACGCAGTCATGGGACGGATGCACCGAGAGAGATATGGCAATTTGGTAAGAAAGGTGAACCCGTTTATGATGCCATCGAAAAAATGATACGACTGCGCTACCGGTTCATCCCCTATCTCTATAGTGCCGCCTGGCAGGTGACATCGAATAATGGCAGTTATCTCCGTCCGTTATTCAGTGATTTTGCTGAGGATAAGATGGTGTGGAATATGACGGATGAGTTTATGTTCGGCCGCAATATCCTCGCTGCTCCCATCGTGGATCCTCAATATACGGATGAAAAGATTCTCAGAGAAAGAGCTACGGAGGATAAAACGGAAGCAAAGGTGAAGAAGGATTATGAAAAGGTGGACTGGAGTGTTGTGAAGACGACGGAAAAGTATCTTCCTAAGGGAACCCTCTGGTACGACTTCTGGACGAATAAATCATATAAGGGTGGCCAAAAGGTTATCTTTGAGACAACTCTTGACCGTGTGCCGATGTTCGTTCGAGCAGGTAGTATCCTGCTTTTGGGACCAGAAATGCAGTATGTGGGTGAGAAGAGTTGGGATTCTCTAGAACTGCGTATCTATCCAGGAGCAGATGGTGACTTCTTACTTTATGAAGACGAGGGAGATGGTTACGACTATGAGAAAGGCGTTTATTCCACCATTTCATTTAAGTGGGACGATCAGCATCGTACTTTGTCAATCGGTGAACGTCAAGGCAGCTATCCGGGAATGCTCAAGACCAGAACCTTCATTGTTGTTAGGACGGATGGATCCAGCCAATCCGTTGACTATGACGGAAGGGGGAAAATCATAAGAATGAATTAGTTTTATGATAAGGTATTATAAGGTAAATTGATATGAAAAAGATATTCGTTGTTTTGTTGCTGACTGCCTTGACACTGACGGCTGTGGCACAGGGTTACAAGCAGATCAATGACATCTGTTATACCAAGAAGACTGATGTCTATGCTCAAGAGCGTCTGAAGTTGGATGTTTATTACCCAGAAGGAATGAAAGACTGCCCGGTCATCGTGTGGTTTCACGGTGGAGGACTGGAAGGCGGCAAGAAAGAGATACCCAATAAACTGAAAGAGAAAGGGTATGTCGTGGTTGGTGCTAACTACCGTCTGTTGCCAAAGGTTTCGGTGGATGAAACCCTTGATGATGCTGCCGAGGCTGTGGCATGGGTATTCCGTCATGCTGAGGAGTATGGAGGTGATACACGGAAGATTGTTGTCACGGGTCATTCAGCCGGTGGTTATCTGGCGATGTTGCTGGGTCTAAACAAGGCGTGGTTGAATCATTATGCGGTGGATGCGGATGATGTGATGATGTATGTGCCGTTCAGCGGTCAGGCAGTGACACATTATAATGTGCGTAAAATGAAAGGGTTGCAGCCGTTGCAAGTGACTATCGATGAGTATGCGCCTATATTCTGGGTGCGCAAGGATTGCCCGCCGTTGGTACTTATCTGTGGTGACCGCGAATTAGAGTTATACGGTCGTTATGATGAGAATCAGTATCTTGCCCGCATGATGAAGCTGGTGGGGCATGAACAAACCTATCTTTATGAGATTGACGGTCATGGGCATGGTAAGATGTTGGAACCTGCTTTCCATATCCTCGAGACACATCTGAGCAGGATGTTAGGTAAGAAAGTGAATCCGTGAGAAACAATAAACAATTAACAATAACCATTAACCAATAACCATTAAACTATAATCGGGGTATTGTGAGAGGTTAATAACTATAGAGTGTATTATATTTATGGAAATTATTAGTTCATCCTATTTCATCGTTTACCTCATTATTCTCAATGTGATGACGTTCTTCGTGTATGGTCTTGATAAATTGAAGGCAAAGCGCAGGAAGTGGCGGATAAGAGAGGCGTCGTTGTTGCTGTTGGCTGTTCTCGGTGGCAGTATTGGAGCATGGCTGGGCATGAAGGTGTGGCATCATAAGACACAACATAAGAAGTTTAAGTATGGTGTTCCGCTGATTCTATTGGTACAGATTGTATTACTTTTTCTTTGTTCCTGTAGCAGTAAACAACAGTTGATGAGCGGAACAGAGGTGTTGTCATCAACGGTTGCTGAGTACTCCCCGACAGTGTTGATCGTGATGTACGACAAAGAGATTGGGAAACAACCGTTGTTGGATGCTATCAAAAAGTACAAGGCTACAATCAAATACGACTATCATCAGATTCCCGGCATGGCGATACAGAAGCCTGATGACATGACGCTTGAGGAGACAATGGCATTATTTAAAAAGGTAAAAGGTGTACAGACAGTGGAGTATGATTATGTGCATCGTCTCACGGATCCGGTAAGGCCGCGGCTTGAGACCCGTTGAACATCTTTTCACCGATGATACCCTTCTATATCGCCAGAAAAGAAATATTGGTGGTAAAAGTTACTTTTTTTTATTTTTATCACTGATAATCAGATTTTTATTTTATCTTTGCATGTCTATTACAACAAGATATGCAGTAATATGAGAAGGGCTGACAGAGAGATGGATGCGGCATTTGCCATGGAGGTGTTTGACAAAGCACCCTATATCACGGTGAGTTTTACCCTTCCCAACGGAAAACCATACGGTGTGCCGTTGTCATTGGCAAGGACAGACGAGAAAACCTTCTATTTCCATGGAGCCATGGAAGGAAGAAAGTTGGATTGTATTGCCGCCAATCCGAATGTAGCCTTATCAGCTGTTACCAAGTGTGCTCCCATGGTAGGGCCGAAAGATAATAGTTTTACCCTACAGTATAAATCAGCGATGGCTGTGGGGGTGGCAGAGGTGGTCACCGACAGACAAGAGAAGATAAAAGGGCTAATGGCTATTTGTCAGCGTTTCCTCCCTCATCACATGGATGTTTTTGATGAGGCCATCGCCAGGAGCCTGGATCGTACTGCCGTGGTAAGGATTACTTTATCAGACCCTCCGACCGGAAAAAGAAAACAATACGATAACCATGGAGAAGAGATGAAATGGGGGCGTAATTGTTAATAGGAAAAGGATATAACGAAGTACAATGGAAACCCAAATGATGATAGATAAGCGAGCTGAGAATGCTCATCTTGAATTCAAGAAGCTTTATGGGAAATACTATAAAGCGTTGGTTATCCGTGCCTTCCAGTTTGTGTCTGACCGTGCCGTGGCAGAGGATATCGTGCAGGAAGTGTTTGCCAGTATGTGGGAGCGTGACGTGGATATCAAATCAGCGTCAGCCACACATATATATCTGTATAATGGTGTGCGCAACCGTTCGTTCAACTATTTGGAGCATCAGCAGGTAGAGCGTTCGTATATACAGAAGAAAATGCAGGAAATTCCTGAGTATGACATCAACGGCAGTGATGAAGAATTACGGATCACGGAAGCTATCTTCGATCGTATCTTCACCTATATCGATCAGTTGCCTGAGAAGCAGCGTCAGGTAATCAGACTGATGTTGGAAGGAAAGAAGTTTGGTGAGATTGTGCAGGAATTGCAGTTGTCTGCCTCCACGGTGAAGACCCATCGCAAGCGTGCGATGACTTTCTTAAAATCTAAAATGACAGCTAAAGAATACCTGTTGTTTTTGCAGTTTTTCATTTAAAAATATCATTTTATTCACTTTTTTTATTTTTCCTGTCATCTTTTTTATGAATTGTCTGTCTGAAAATAAAAAAGAAGACAATTATGCATAAACAAGAAATAACGGATATCATTATTCGTTGTCTTTCGGGAGATGCATCGGATGCTGATCAGCAACAGTTAAAAGAATGGTTTGAAGCAGATGAGAAGCATCAGATGTTCTTTGACCGATTGGCAGCTACCCAGGATGTGGATGCACTTTATGATATCCATCATGAGGTGGATGTTGATAAGTCATGGAAGAGTTTCCTCCAGAAGTACAACTATCAGGAGCCCCAGACGAAAAAACGTAATTGGTGGCGATATGCCGCCACGATCCTATTGCTGTTTGTCGCTGGTGGTGGCTTATGGTATTTACAGTACACAAAAGTGGTTCCTCCAGTAATCTCTGAGGAGGTACAGCATGCTATGTATCAGAGTAAGGAGAGTGGCAAGCAGGCGGCAGAAGTAGATGTGCTCAGCGAGGAACTGAATAGTATTGATGAGCCGTTCGCTGTAACAGATGTTGTTTCGCAGTCCAACTCAAAGAAAGATCATTCTTCAGCCTTTACCCTTCAATCTTCTCTTTCCAAGGAGCAACTCCTAACGGCCCGCCGTATCACCACGAAACATGATAAGGAGTTTTGGGTGACTTTGGATGACGGTACCTTGGTGCATCTTAATTACAACACTCGTTTGATTTATCCGGAGAAGTTCGGTAATTACAACCGTAATGTGATCCTTGAGGGCGAAGCCTATTTCATGGTGGCTAAGGATAAGAGTCGTCAGTTTGTTGTTCATACCCCCCAAGGAGACATCCAAGTATATGGTACAGAATTCAATGTGAAGACAATTGGATTCGAAGGAGATGAAAACGGGCTTTCCGAGACAAATATTGTTTTAGTGAAGGGTAGTGTGGGTGTCACTCCACAGAATGGCAAGGAGTTGATGATGAAGCCCGGTGAACAGTGTAAGATCTCCGATACGCAGTGCGTGGTGGAGAATGTAGATGTAGAGCCTTATGTGGCATGGAACACCGGAACCTTTGTCTTTGAAGACTGTCCATTGGAGACTGCACTGAAGGTGCTCTCCCACTGGTATGGCTTCAATGTGGTTTATCTGAATGAGGATATCAAAAAGGAGCGTATCACCGGTGATTTCGATAAATATATCAAGCCTAATCAGCTGTTGGATGCTATCAGTAAGTCATCCGGATTGATGATAAGAAGAGAAAATAACACCATATTTATTAAATAACCTAAAAATTATGGAGAGAATGCAGAAAAGCAAAAGCAGAATGCTGTCTGTATTATTATCAATTGTCTTAATGTGCGTGGCTTTCCCCTCGCATGTTCAGGCGCAGAATAATCAGACAGGGAAGAAAGATCTGGTGACTCTCGACATGAAGTCAGCAACCGTCACCCAAGTATTCCGACAGATTAAAGAACAGACGGGATACCACTTTGTGATCAACAGTGATCTTGCCTCCTCATTGCCAAAGGTTAATGTGCAGGTGAAAAACAAGTCAGTGCCTGAGGTACTCGACATTGTTTTGGCCAACCTTGATTGTGCGTATGAGATCAATGGGAACATGATCACTGTGTATAAGAAGTCTGTTCCCAGAACAGTGACTAGTGTACCGGCGACCACCAACCCAACTGGCAGAAGGGTGGCCCTGCGTGGTGTCGTTTCCGATGACAGTGGTAATCCACTGCCGGGTGCAACCGTTAAGGTTGACGGCGGAAACGAGATGACGGTAAGCGATGCCGACGGTAATTACACCCTTTATGTAGATGCCAACGAGAAGCGCAGTATCGTTTATTCGTTCGTCGGCATGGAGGACAAGAAAGTACGTTACAATGGACAGCGTGTACAGGATGTTCGCCTACGTGACGACAGTCATGTACTCGGTGAGGTAGAGGTGTTCGGCAACGGTATCTTCAAGCGCCGTACCGAGAGCTTTACCGGTAGTGCAGCAACGTATAACCAGGAGGACTTAAAGAGTGTGGGTAATGCCAATATCCTGAAGAGTCTTGCCGACCTGGATCCGTCGTTTATCCTTGAAGACAACGTGCTCAACGGTAGTGACCCGAATGCTCTGAATGACATCACCATCCGTGGTAATGCATCGTTTGCAGGCTTGCAGGGAGAATATTCCGGTAACCCGAACTCACCGCTCTTCATCATCGACGGTTTCGAGTCATCACAACAGCAAGTGTTCGACCTCGATATCAACCGTGTGGAGAATGTGACGATTCTGAAGGATGCTGCTGCCAAGGCTATCTATGGAGCCAAGGCTGCTAACGGTGTCGTGGTTGTTGAGACCAAACAGCCGGAGGCAGGACGTATCCGTCTGACTTACACCGGTGATGTGAATGTCACAGCTCCTGACTTGAGCAGTTATGACCTGACAAATGCTGAGGAGAAACTGCTTGTGGAAAAGAACTCCGGTCGTTATGACGCCAGCTCTCCTTCTTTTGCACAGAGTTATCGTGAGCAGTATAATGAGATTCAGAAGAATATCTCTCGCGGTGTGGACACTTATTGGTTGGCAAAACCACTTCGTACAGGTGTCGGACATAAGCATACTATTTATATGGAAGGTGGTGACGACAGAATGCGTTACAGTGGAACAGTTTCTTACAACGGTGTAACCGGTGTTATGAAGGGTTCTGATCGTAGAACAGTCTCCGGAAATATCCAGTTGAGCTACCGCTATAAGACATTGCTCTTCCGTAACTCACTGAGTATTACCTCTAATAAGGCAGACAACTCTCCTTACGGATCCTTCTCCAGCTATTCTTCAGCTAACCCTTATTTCTCACCATATGATGAGAACGGTAACCTGGTAAAGGTGCTGGGATATTTCCAAAATCCAGGAACAGGTGGTTCACGTACCACTTACTACAATCCATTATATAATGCCACAATCGGCACAAAGGATTTCTCAAAATACAACGAATACACCGAAAACTTCTATATAGAGTGGCGTCCCACCAAGCAATGGACCTTCTTAGGACGTTTCGGTTATACACATCAGGATAACCAGAGTGATGTGTTCTATCCCGGTGACCATACACGATTCACTGAGTGGACGGGAGACAGATACTTCCAGCGTGGATCTTACTCCATGACAAACGGTAACAGTGAGAATATCTCTGCCGACCTTGCAGGTACCTATACCGGCAGATGGGATAAGCACTTGCTCATTGCCAATGCTGCATGGAGTATGAACTCCAGTTCTTCTTATACCCACGGTATGGAAGCATGGGGATTCCTCAACAACCATGTTGACTATATCAACTTCGCTAAGCAGTATGCAGAGAATGGTCGCCCGTCAGGTTCTGAGGCTAAGACTCGTTCACTGGGTATCACAGGTACTGCCAACTATTCTTATGATGAGCGTTATCTCTTTGACTTCTCCGTACGTTACAACGGTTCTTCCATCTTCGGATCTAACAACCGCTGGGGTACTTTCTGGTCAACCGGTATTGGTTGGAATATCCATAACGAGAAGTTCGTGAAAGAGAATATGCGTTGGATTAATCAGTTTAAGATCCGTGGCAGTTATGGACTTACCGGTAGCCAGAACTTCAGCCCATATCAAGCATTGGCTACCTATCAGTTCTATGACAACATCGTTTATGACAATATCGTAGGTGCTTACCTGATGGCTGTCAACAACGATAACCTGAAGTGGCAGCAGACAGCCGACCTGAACTTCGGTGCTGATATCCGACTGTTTAACTCACTTAGTCTGAGAATCGATGTCTATAACAGCACGACGAAGGATGCGCTCCTCGCCATGACACTGCCTACCTCTACTGGATTCAACTCCTATCAGGAGAACCTCGGTAATATCGTCAATAAAGGTTTTGACGCATCTGCCAGCTGGCGCTTCTTCCACAAAGGACATAACTATATGTCATTGAATGGATCAGTAAGCCATAATACGAATAAGGTGAAGGAGATTAACGACGCCCTCCGCTCATTCAATGAGACACAGGATGCAACAGGTGTTACTACCCCAATCATCCGTTATGAGGAAGGACAGTCAATGTCTGTCATCTGGGCCGTTAAATCACTGGGTATCGACCCTGCAACCGGTCAAGAGGTATTCGTGAAGAAAGACGGTAGTACAACCTATAACTATTCTACCGACGACTATATCGTAGCCGGTGACAGTAATCCTAAATGGCGTGGAAATTTCGGTTTGAGCGGTGAGTATGAGGGTATCGGACTGAACATATCATTCCGTTATCGTCTGGGTGGTGATGTTTACAACCAGACCCTCGTTGACCGTGTGGAGAATGTGAATGTGGCTAACAACGTTGACCGCCGTGTGCTCAAAGACACTTGGCATCAGGTAGGCGACGTGGCAACCTTCAAGCGTATCAGATACACGCCGTCAACAACGTATGCTACCACTCGTTTCGTGGAACGTGATAATATCCTTGAGCTTGCATCACTTTCTGCATACTATGACTTCAAGTATCAGTCATGGCTGCACAATCTGAAGATGGAGCGCCTGCGCGTACAGTTCTATATGAACGATATCTTCCATCTGTCAACGGTGAAGCAGGAGCGCGGTCTCTCTTATCCGTATGCCCGCAGTTTCTCGTTCTCGATATCCGCAACATTCTAATATCACCTATTACAATATAGAAGCAATATGAATAAGAATATATATTATATAGTATTTGCACTCATGCTGACATTCAGTTTGTCTGCTTGTAACGACTGGCTTGATGTCAATCCTGAGTCACAGGTAGAAGACAACGAGCTGTTCGAGTCTGAATCTGGTTTCAAAGAGGCATTGGCAGGCGTATATTCGGGAATGGTCAGCGAAGCTACCTATGCCAAGGAAGCCCTTTATGGAGCATACGCTGTATTAGCACAGGAGTGGATCAACGTACCGACAAGTTATCAGGATCTGATAGCTTACAACTATGATGCTACGTCACCCACCAATCTGTTTGCCAATATCTGGCGTTCCAATTACAATGCCATCGCTAACGACAATAACCTGTTGAAAGCCATTGATGAGAACCGTTATAAGTTCAGTGGTAACAACTACAACATCATCAAGGGTGAGGCACTTGCCCTGCGGGCATTACTTCATTTCGACCTGCTCCGCGCTTTCGGTGTGAGCTATGAGGTGAACGCCAATATGCCGTCTATTCCATACAGTACGGAGTTGTCTTACCGTGTATTCCCACAGTTGAGCGTAAGAGATGTGGCAGAGAAAGTCATTGCCGACCTGAAAGAGGCTGAGCAACTGCTCAAGGTGGATCCTATCTATACCGGTGAGGAGGTGACCGAGTCTGATGACAATGGTTATCTGATGCACCGCACACTTCACATGAACTACTACGCTGTGAAAGGTTTGGAGGCTCGTGTGTATATGTGGACAAAACAGTATGACCTTGCCAAGGCTGCCGCTGAGGAAGTGATCAACTCCGGAAAGTTCTCTTGGGCAACACCACCGGCAATAATCAGTCAGGGAACAAATAATTATCCTACAACCAGTGAGCATCTTTTTGCACTCGACGATGTGAACCTGAGCAACCGTGCGGACAACTACTTCAACGAGAATGTGAACACTTCCAGTTTCTCTCTCGATGCTACCACGCTGCTCGACTATTACGATAGTGAGACAACGGATTACCGTTATCTGTATCAGTTTGCCAGCGGAACAAACTACGACTACGTAGATAACCGCTATAGTACAAAATATTGGTCACCGAGTTCCAGTTCTTCAGGTGGTGCCAATCGTCTGCCGATCATTCGTCTGAGTGAGCTTTATCTGATTCTCTCAGAAATTGATTATCGCAATGGTGGAACGGGTCTTGACCGACTCAATGAGTTACATAGCGCACGTGGAGTGGGTGATTTGGACATGGCGGTTGATTACTATGATACACTGATTCGTGAATACCGTCGTGAGTTTATCGGTGAGGGACAGTTGTTCTTCCTCTATAAGCGTCTTAACTATGCAACGATTCTCCGTAGCGACGTAGATCCTATTGCAGAAAAGATTTATACCTTCCCGTTACCGCAGAGTGAGACATCTGCCGCACAGCGTGAAGCTAACCGTTAACATAATGAAGAAGATGGATATGAAAAAGGTATTTTTCTATATACAGGCAGCACTGCTGATGGTATTGTCATTAGGCAGTTGCAGTGAGAATGAAACACCTGTTTATGACACCAGCCTATCTGCATTGCATATATGGGTGGGTCGTCAGGCTATTCCTTCTGATCAGGTGATCTACAACTACTCGTATACCATGGGTACCGACAGCGTGGTGTTCTACGCACGTGTACTCGGCATGCCGGCAGATCATGATCGACAGTTCACCCTCGAAGCCTTCGAAGGAAACATACAGGAGGCAGCAGGCAGTTATACGATAGGTACATACACTATTCCTGCAGGCGCTATTGAGGGTAGTTTCCCGATCTATTTCAATACGGCAGCCTTGTCTAACCCAGCCGCTTTTTCAACAAGCGATGGCGAACTGCATCTCCGACTGGCTCCCAACAGCGAGTTTGAGACAGGTGCTACGGAACTGAGTGTTATCAATATTGTTTTGCGTAATTACCTCTCTAAACCCGAAGACTGGGATGCCGCTGTTTATCCGAACCGGCCTTATCTCAATTATTTCGGTGCTTACAGCAAGGTGAAGTATCAGTTTATGATTCAGACGATAGGACTAGTTGACTTCCATATCTCATGGACACAGTCTGTCAACTACAATGAATCAACAAACACCGTTTCTGATCCCTATGCTCAGTATCTCCGCCAGCAGCTTGTGGTTGCACTTGAGGAATACAACAGTACACACAGTACTCCGTTGACCGATGAGAATGGTACTATCGTAACGTTTTAACTAATTAATTAATCCGATTATGAACAGATTAAGATTATCCTTATATACTTTTGCAGTTGTTTTGTTCTGTATGTGTGTTACAGCATGTTACGAAGACAAGGGCAACTACGATTATACTGAACTGACAGAAGTCAGGATCGATACGGTGGGTACAGGAATTCTGGATTTTTACAGTGTGCAGCGTTACGATGTGTTGACACTGGCTCCCAACGTATATTATGATGGCAGACTGGCTACCGACAGTGATCCGCTGGATTATGTGTGGACGATGTATGCAACGGCCACTAGTGCTATCACTGACTATACGGTGGACACTTTAGGTACTGAGCGTGTTCTGAGTGCTCCCATCACCCGTAAGGCTGAGTCGTATGCTTTGCAGTTGACTGTTACCAACCGTGAGGATCTCACCCAGACTTATTTCCGTACGAGTCTGCGTGTGGATGAGGTGATTGCCGGTGGTTGGGTGGTATTCTATGAATGTGCCGATGAACCTGGCAAGAGCGATGTGGGTGTGGTGATGAATAATCTCACCAAGAGGAATCTTGTCAAGGACCGTGAGTTCTGGGATCTTTACACAGCCTCCAATGGAGAGCATCTCGACGGTGTGCCGGTGAGAGTACGTAAGACCGTGGTGTCTCTGGCCGATGACCCCATCACAATGGTAACCGACAAGGAACTGGTGCTGGTTAACAATGCATCGTTCGTCAATACCTTTAATTTTGAAGACTTCTTCTTCGATGCTCCTTCTGTCCGCAAGATAGCGTTCTACGGAAATACGGGTATGGCAGCACGTGGTGAGTTGCTCATCAATGATAATAAGGTATACACCACTTCGTGGAACGGTTTGAGTCGTACAAACTCTTTCGGTGTGGGCTCTTATGGTGATTACGGTGAATTGGCTCCATGGGCAAGTGACATCAAGGGACAGAACTTCAACTCGGTGGTTTATGACCAGACCAACAAGCGTTTCATCAAACAGAACTATGGTACGGTAGAGATGACTCCTTTCGCTGCTCAGGATGAGGATGTGGCCTTCGACGTGAACAATGTCGGCGGAACAATGCTGATGGGTGACTATGGTATGGGTGCCTCTGTCAACATGCCTTACGAATATCATATCTTCAGTAATGGTAACGAGCGTTTCCTTACCATCAGCAACTTTGCGAATACCAATGCTGCTTCTACACGTGTGGGTATGAACAAGTATGATATCACGGCTTCTCCTGGAATTCAGCAGGCTACAACCATGGCAGCTGCCAGCTTGGGACAGTATGTGCTCTATGGCTCAGGCAATAAGGTTTATAACCTGCAGTACAACCGCTCAACGACTGCTGATGTTTATTGGACAGCTCCATCCAGTGGTGAGGAGGTCGTTTGCATCCGTATGCAGAAATTCTACTTCTTCACGCTCCACAGAGCTATGCTCCCGAACGCCGACGCTGTGGTTCATATCGCAACCTGGAATGAGTCCACGAAGGAGGGTAAGGTTTATATGTATCAGATCAATCCTGCCAGTGGCGCTTTCGTAGGTGATCCGTATATCTACACTGTGCCCGGCAAGGTGAAGGATATGTGCTGGAACTCTATCATGGGTGGATGATTTTAGTTTAGAGTTTAGGGTTTAGAGTTTAGAGTAATAACTCGTTTACTCGTTAACTTGTTTACTAATATAACATGAAAAAACCGATTTTGTTAGTTGTAATGCTCCTGTTCCTTGTGCTTCATGCACAGGGACAGGGCATGGTTTTTGAACCGCAGGGAACCCTCTTCAAAGATGCTGTTGCCAAAGCACAGCAGACCGGTAAGAAGATTTTCCTGGATTGCTACACTTCCTGGTGTGGTCCTTGTAAGATGATGGCTCGCGATGTGTTCCCACAGGAGAAAGTGGGGGCTTTCATGAATGCCTCGTATGTCAACATCCAGATTGACATGGAGAAGGGTGAAGGCCCTGAGCTGGCTAAGAAATGGGAGGTTTCCGCTTATCCCACCTTTATTATCTTCAACAGCAACGGCCAGGAGATTGGACGATTCCTCGGTGGCAGTAATGCCGACGAGTTTATCAAACGTGTCGGTGATCACAGTATCGACAAAGGCTCTGATGTGATGGATCAGCGCTGGAACAATGGTGAACGCAGTGAGGCATTCCTCTATGAATACCTTGCTACGCTGAGTAACACCTACAAGCACAACCAGTGTAATCTCGTGGCTGAGGCATTGCTGAAGGGTAAGGCAGAGACATTCGCCAGTGATGAGAATCTGCGTAATGTCTTCATGCAGCATCTCACCAATCCGCTGGATCCTGCTTTCATCTATACTGCCAAGCACCCTGAAGCCCTAAAGGCTGCATTGGGTGACAGACAGGTAGATGGTAAACTCTTCCGTGTATGGAGCACCTTCGGTCGTGACCTGATCATCGAGGAGGGTGGTAAGGTATGGCTCGACCAAGAGCGCTTTGACAAATGGGTGGCGCTCATGAATGAGTGTAATGTCATGGGAAGAGATTCCTATCGACTGAATACGCTTATCAAACTGGCTGAGCGGCAGAAAGACTGGCGTTCGTATGTGAACTGCTGCACAGAGTATTTCAACCATCCTGACTTGGATATCTCTGACCTTGAATTGCTGAAGTGGATGAACCCACTGATGAAGGAGTGTAATGATGCAGATCTCAAGAAAGAAGCTGCGGCCTTATTGCAGACACGCTATGATGATATCCAGAGTGGTAAGCGTCAGGCTCAGACACGTGCCGGTGCTATGACCATGTCAGGTAATCTTACTGCAATCATGCCGCGTATCATCGCTGCCCTCAAAGGAGAGCGCACCGGCTTTTAGTAGATCATAGTTACGTTTAGTTATTGATTGTTTCCATAGCATTCCCTCCAAGTGGAGGGGCTATGGGATGGTGAAAAGCCTCTTTGGTTCTTTCCCTTGGGAAGAGAAAGAATGAAGGAGGCTTCTTTCTGTGACGTTTCTACAAGAAGGAAGAAGGTACAGAAAGAAAAAAACGAATGAGATGTGGTTTTTCATTTTTTTTTCGTATTTTTGCAACGATATTTTATAGTTTTGTATATCCTCATTTGAAGAATTCCATCTGAAACACATGCAGCTACTCCATAGAATCAGCGAGTGGTGGCGGCGGCTTGACGAACGGCAGCAGCAGCCCACGATGCACACGGTGATCACCGACGAGCAGCATACGTGTGCAAACTGCGGAACGGTGTTCGTGGGGCGATTTTGCCCGCAGTGCGGCTTGCGTGCCAACCGTCAGCGTATGACGGGTAAGAACGTAGCGCAGGGGTTTCTCGATATCTGGGGCATGGGGTCTCGGCCGATGATGCGTAGTATCCACGAGCTATTCTGGCGTCCTGGCTATATGATGCGCGACTACCTGAACGGTCATCAGCCGCTCTACTTCCCGCCTTTCAAGATGCTCATCATCATCACCCTTTTCTTTGCCCTGGTGTGCTCGCTGCGCGGCATGTCGCCGAATGCAGAGGATGCCTTTGTATATGGCGATGTGTTTCAGCGTTATGGGGATACACCATGGGTGATCAATTTATTTGCACGTATCGATAAGGTGTTGGTATGGCTGCATACCCATCCGGCTTATCAGACCATTGTGGCAGGCATTTTCTATATTCTTGCTTCATGGCTTGTTTTTCTGCGGCGGATGACATTCTTCGAGGTGTTTTTCTCACAGATTTA
>JAEEZP010000305.1 GCA_016291915.1 Prevotella sp.
ACCTGGGGATACAACGATGATACCTGTCCTCCCACCACCAGCTATGCGGTATGGAATACGCTGACATGCGAGAAGGAAGCACTCATCACACCCATCAATGAGCACTGGACTTCTGATGCCACGGAATATGGGCATATGGAATGGATAAAAAAGAATCTTTCTTATTGATAATCTTTTTGTTTGAAAAACATTCTCTATTTCAACGAAATATTGTATTTTTGCAAAAGGATATAAAAGTAAGAAAGATGGCAAGAAATACATTCTGGTCGGATGAATATTGGTTGTTCCTGATACGACTGTATCTGAGAAAACCTGAGGGTGTAAAACCCATGTATTCCAAGGAGATGGTGAAGCTCGCATTAGAGTTGCACATACCACCGCAGTTTCTCTATGAACAGATGTTCCGACTGCGTCAACTGGAAACCCCACGACTGGAACGACTATGGGCGACTTACAGCAAGAATCCGAACAAGTTGGCAAGGGGGATAAAAAAACTGCGGCAGATCAAAGGTTGGCAGAACGAGCTCTTTGATGGTGTGGAGATTGTAGAATCGTGGGAACTCGACTTCAAACCGCTACCTGCTAACGCCATGCTGATGCCCATCTCTCTGATTATTATCCTCGATCAATATTTCCGTCTGACACCAATTATCATGGTAACAGACACACCGGAGATACAGGAATTGGCCAAGCTGCTGAAGATAAAGGCTGACATGGTGGTGGAAATCATGGAGCTTTATCAGATCTGTGATCCTTATCTTAACAAAGACATGATGATGATCAATGATTTGCTGAATCCCTGTCAGCAGATATGGAAACGTTACGGCAATGATAATCCCCAGAAACTCGCTGCTTATGCAGCACAACTGAAAGAATACTTTAAATAACATTCACTATGTCACAAAAACTGGTTCAAACCCAGGAGCAAAAACTTGCACAGCAACAGCGTCTCACCCAACAACAGGTATTACAGGTAAAGATGCTGGAGATGCCCTTGGCGGAATTTGAACAGAACGTACAACTGGAACTCGATGATAACCCGGCACTCGAGACTACTCCTCCGGAAAACCTGACAACTGAAACACCCGACGATGATCAGGAGGATTATGCAGAAACAACGGAAGAGAAGATGGAGCGTGAGGAGCGTGCCGATGCACTCGATAATGTGCTGAAGACCATGACACAAGATGATGAGATGCCGGTAGCTACCAGTTATGCTGAGAGAAGCTACTATCAGGGTGCAGAGATGGAAGAGCAGACCTTCGGTGATCCTACTTCCTTCTATGACAAATTGCAGGAACAGATGCGGGAACTGGTTCTGACAGAAGAGCAACAGGATATCATGGAGTATCTCATCGGCTCTTTGGATGACGACGGACTGCTCCGTAAAGACTTACAGAGTATCTCCGACGAACTGGCCGTCTATTATAATATCGACTGTAGCGAAGCAGAGATAGAGCAACTGCTCATACAACTGCAGACATTCGATCCTCCCGGTATCGGTGCCCGCTCACTACAGGAATGTCTGTTGTTGCAGATCGACCGTAAACCGTTTTCTGAAACCAAAGTACTGCAAAGGGAAGTTATCGAACACTATTATTCCCTCTTTCTGAAAAAACAATGGCGACAGATTGCGCAGGAAATGAAGATTTCTGAAGATACGATGAGAGAAGTGCAGGGAGAGATCGTAAAACTCAATCCCAAGCCCGGTGCCTCACTCGGAGAAACCATTGGCAGAAACCTGCAGCAGATAACCCCAGACTTTATCGTTGATACGGCAGAAGACGGTTCTATCTCATTTTATATCAATAAAGGTAAGGTGCCCGACTTATATGTATCCCCCTCTTTCACCGACATGCTCCAGGAGTATCGCAATAATAAGGGTGGGATGAACCGTCAGGTGAAAGAGGCACTCCTCTATGCTAAAGAGAAGGTAGAGCGTGCGAAGGGATTCATCGAAGCGGTTCGTCAGCGGCGACACACGATGTATGTCACGATGAAAACCATCATCGATATTCAACGACCGTATTTTCAGAGTGGTGATGAAAACGACCTTAAACCGATGGTACTCAAGGATGTAGCTCAACGGACGAATCTGGATATCAGTACTATTTCCAGGGTATGTAACATGAAATATGCCCAGACTCGATGGGGAACCTTCAAGCTACGCCATTTCTTCAGTGAGGGTGTAAAGGTGGTCGATGGAGAGACACTCTCTAACCGTAAGCTCAAGAGTATTCTTAAAGAACTCATCGACCAAGAGGATAAGCATCATCCTTATAATGATGATACTATCGCACGACTGATGAAAGAAAAGGGATCACCCGTTGCACGACGTACTGTTTCGAAATATAGGGAACAACTGGGTATTCCCATAGCAAGACTAAGGAAAGAATGAAAGAAAGAGAGATTATCATAGCAGCCAAGACACTCAGTAAGGTGTTCAATCCTTTCTATCTGCCGATAGTAGGACTGATCATCCTCTTTCTGTTCACTTACCTGAACATGCTGCCGACGAAGTATAAACTGATGGTGCTCGCCATCGTATATATCTGTACCATCCTCCTGCCTAACCTGCTGATACGTATGTACCGTAACTACCAAGGATGGACACTCTTCGAACTGGGCAGGAAAGAACGACGGATGGTGCCTTATCTCATCTCTATCCTTTGCTACACCCTCTGTTACTATTTCATGTACAGGCTTCATATCCCTCATTTCATGAACAGTATCATCGTGGCGGCTTTGGGTATCCAACTACTCTGTGCCACCATCAACATATACTGGAAAATCAGTTCACACTCAGCAGCTATAGGAGGAATGACGGGAGCATTGGTAGCCTTCTCGGGAATCTTCAATTTCAATCCGGTATTCTGGTTATGCTTTCTCCTGTTCGTCGCAGGATTGGTTGGAACCAGCCGTATTATCCTCCGTCAGCACAGTCTGTCGCAGGTGGTCTTCGGTTTTCTGCTCGGTGTTGTCATCGGTTTCATCGCTATATGGAAACTGTGAGAGAAAATGAATAATGAAAAGTATAGAGTAATAACTTGTTTATTCGTCAACTCGTCAACTTGTTAACAAATAAAATATATGAATGCAATAGTAAGTATAATCATGGGCAGTACTTCTGACCTGCCCGTCATGGAAAAAGCCATGCAGTTTCTCGAGGATATGCAAGTGCCCTTCGAGGTTAATGCCCTGTCTGCCCATCGTACTCCCGATGCAGTGGAACAGTTTGCCAAAGGTGCCAAGGCACGAGGCATCAAGGTTATTATTGCCGGTGCAGGTATGGCAGCAGCCTTACCGGGAGTTATCGCAGCCTCAACAACCCTACCGGTTATCGGTGTGCCTATCAAAGGTAGTGTCTTAGATGGTGTCGATGCTTTGTACAGCATCCTCCAGATGCCCCCGGGAATCCCCGTTGCCACCGTAGCTATCAATGGTGCTATGAATGCTGCTATCCTTGCCTGTCAGATGATCTCTCTCGCTGATGAGTCATTAGCCAAGAAGATGGGAGATTACAAGAATGGTCTGGGCAGTAAGATTGAGAAGGCTAATCAAGCATTAGCAGAGATCAAATATACTTACAAGACGAATTAGTTTAGGGTTTAGAGTTTAGAGTCTAAGGTTTAGAGTCTAAGGTTTAAAGTTTAAGGTTTAGGGTAATTAATCATTATCTTGTCAATAATAAATGTTTAAAAGAAGAACAACAAATCCTGTTCATGTCGGCAATCTCACCATCGGTGGTGATGCTCCCATCCGCATACAGTCGATGGCCACCGTTGACACGAATGATACTGAAGGGTGTGTAGAACAAGCCAAGCGTATCATCGACGCAGGAGGTGAGCTGGTACGGTTTACCACGCAGGGAACGCGTGAGGCAGAGAATATGCGTAATATCTCCCGAAGGCTGAAAGAAGACGGTTATGACACCCCGTTGGTGGCTGACGTACATTTCAATGCCCACGTGGCAGATGTGGCAGCCCAGTATTGTGAGAAAGTGCGTATCAATCCCGGTAATTACGTGGATCCCGGAAGGGTATTCAAACATTTGGAATACACTGATGAGGAATATCAGGAAGAACTGCAG
>JAEEZP010000306.1 GCA_016291915.1 Prevotella sp.
AAGTCGGGTATCAAGGGTGAGATAGATACCGAAGAGGATATCACTGAGCATGCAGAGGGTAAGGGATGGGAGGTATATCCCGAGGAGACACGTGCAGCCGATTGGGATACCGACCAGGATGGTATGCCCAACTGGTGGGAGAAGACCATAGGCAGTGATGCGAATACCGCCAACAACAATGATGATCCTGATCATGACGGTTATACACTGTTGGAGGATTATCTGGAATTCATGGCCCATCCTTATGTGGTCATCCAGCCGAATGGAAGTGGCAGTATGGATCTGAAACCTCACTTCGCCGGCTTCTACGGCCAGAACGGTAATGCGGTGACACCTACCTTCAGTATCGAGGGTGGTGATGCGAACGATACCCTTACACCCTCCGTGGATGGCAATATCTTAACGGTCAAGAGCAACACCGACGGACAAGGCATCTATCAGCTGAAGATCACGGTCAACGACGGTGAGACCACCTTCACCCAGCGGTTCGGCGTGGCTGTCTCAACAGCTGCCACCACAGCCGTTCAACCCGTATGGAGTGAGGAGAATATACAGGTGGTGAAAAGAGAGTTCTTCACCCTTGACGGTAAAAAAGTATCTTCTCTCAAGTCCCATGAGGTGTATGTGATGAAGGTGACGGATGCCGAAGGGAAGGCTCACAGTGTGAAGATCATCAAGAACTGAAAGTAAGTCAAATATATTTTTATCGATAATAAATCATTGATTATGAAGAGATTGTTGTTATTTTGGATAGTTGCAGTATCAGTCAACATCTATGCTCAGTACCCGCAGATTTCTGAGGAAGCGATGCGTCAGGCGGCTTCTTCAGCACGGATCGACAGACTTCAACGTGATTCCGTGTGGGCAGAGGCTTTTAAGATTGTGGTGAAAGAAGCTAAAGAGGGACGGCCGTACGTACCTTGGGCTTCAAGACCTTATGATCTTCGTCAGGCAAAGATTCCCGCCTTTCCGGGTGCCGAGGGTGGAGGAATGTACACTTTCGGAGGCCGTGGCGGCAAGGTATTGACAGTGACCACCCTGGATGATTCCGGTCCGGGCTCTTTCCGTTGGGCTTGTGAGCAGGGTGGTGCCCGTATCATCGTGTTCAATGTCTCCGGCATTATCTGGCTGAAATCCCCTGTCACTGTCCGTGCTCCTTATATCACTATTGCCGGTCAGACGGCTCCTGGTGAGGGCATCACGATAGCGGGAGAGACTTTCAATATCAACACGCATGATGTCATCGTTCGTCATATGCGCTTCCGTCGGGGAAAGACATCCGCATTGAGCCGTGACGATTCCTTCGGAGGCAACCCGGTGGGAAATATCATGATCGACCATTGTTCATGTGAGTGGGGATTGGATGAGAATATCTCTTTCTATCGTCATATGTTCAACTCGAACAACGGGAAGGAAGCGAGGAAGCTGCCTACGGTGAACGTCACCATTCAGAATACCATCTCTGCCAAGGCCCTCGACAACTTCAATCATGCCTTCGGGTCAACGATCGGTGGGGAGAACACCACCTTTATGCGTAATCTGTGGGCCTCGAATACCGGACGGAATCCCAGTATCGGAATAGGCGGTGTGTTCAACTTCGTCAATAATATAGTCTTCAACTGGCTGAACCGCACTGCCGACGGTGGTGACTATACGATGATGTGTAACTTTATCAACAACTATTATAAACCCGGGCCGGTCACCCCGAAAGACGATCCCGTGAGATACCGCATCGTAAGTCCGGAGGGGCGCAGTGGTAAGCTGTTCCCATGGCGACAGTTCGGAAGAGTCTATGCCACGGGTAATATCGTGGAAGGTAACGAGGCTGTTACCCGTGACAATTGGAATGGAGGAATACAGCTGATCGACAAAGACAGATATGTGGGCACTCCGGAGGACATGGCTATGATGCGCTCTGATGAACCTTTTGAGATGGCTCCTCTCAAGATCATGGAGTCGGAAAAAGTCTTTGAATGGGTCTTACAGCATGTGGGAGCCACCATCCCCTGCCGTGATGTGGTGGATGAGCGGATTATCAATGAGGTGCGTACGGGCATACCTTACTATGTGAAAGACTATGAACAAAAGGTGAAGGATAACCCTTACGGTGACATGAGTGGACTGCATCAAAATTCACAAAACGAGGAAGGACAGTTCCGTCACCGTCATCTGCCCAAAGACAGTTATAAGATGGGTATCATCACCGATCCCCGTCAGATGGGAGGATATCCTGTGTATAAGTCGTGGAAGCCATGGAAGGATTCCGATGGTGACGGTATGCCTGACGAGTGGGAGAAACAGAACGGTTTAAACCCCCATGATCCTGCTGATGCCAACGGCGATCTTAATGGAGACGGTTATACGAACATTGAGAAATATATTAACGGCATCCCCACGAAAAAGAAGGTAAATTGGCAAAATCTTAACAATAATTATGATACTTTGGCCGCAAAAGGGAAACTTTTTTAAAGGATTGAAAGAAAAAACCACTATTTTATTAAATTTTCCACCCTAATTTTAAAAAAAATTATGTATCTTTGCCAATGTAATTTTTACAATTGTATAACTTGAGAACCTAATCTTTAATTAATAAACCAAAACAATTATGAAAAAAACTTCCTTTTTAATGAAGAAGGTCTCTTTCCTATGGTTGTTAGCCAGTGCTTTCCTAATCATTGGATGTGCGGAAGGGTATGAGTCACCCAAGGGGTTCGACTCCGGCGTGCATAATCAGCAGCTCGCAAACCCGGAATCAGCATCCTTCGTGGTGAGTACCGACGGTACCACTGCCAAGATCTCTTGGCCGTTGATCTATGGCGCTTCCAACTATGAGGTAACCTTCATCAACGTGGATGACCCTGCCAACCCGCAGGTAGTGGCCGACTTCGACAAAAAACTGATTGACGGTAGTAGTGTAACCGTTCCTGTTACCGAAGACTCCAAGTACACCTTTGACATCCGTGTGATCGGTGATGAGAAGAATGGTAACAAGGATGCGCCTGATATCAAGACATTCGAGTTCTCCACCCTCGTACCTTCCGTGGCTACCATCCCCAGCGGTTCTGATATTGCAGAGGTGTGGAAAAGCCTGAACTTAGAGGTGGCTCCCTATGAGGTGGCTGTCGATCTGGAGCCCAATGGTCAGTACACCATCAGCGACACGCTGGATTTCGGCGGTCATAAGATGACCTTCCGTGGCGACAAGATTTATCGTCCGACCATCCGTATGGTGGGTGCCGGCGCGATCACCAGCTATTCCGGACTGAAAGTGAAATACATCAATTTCGACTGTGCCGAATCAACAGTCAATGGACAGATCGGTATGAGTGTGAACAACCTGCCTGACTCTATCCTAAGCCAGAACCTCGGTTATGAGCGCAATGGCAGTCCGATCAATGACATCTATATCGTTCGTGATCCGTTGTATATCAGCCACTGTTGGTTCAAGGATGTTCCCAAGGGATTGATCTACGACAACGGCGTTACCTGTGCTTATTGGTACATTACCATCGACGATTGTATCGTTCAGCAGAATAATGCTACAAGTATCGGATGTATCTGTCTGCAGAGCAAGGGCCGTCTGATCAAGAACCTGCTCCTTTCCAATACTACCTTCTATAATATTGTCGATAACAGCAGTGCGTGGTTCCTGCGTTATTCCAACAGTTCCAACTCGAATCCACAGAAAGTGTTTGGAACGGCAGTTGGAATGTCGAGCCAGAGCATTACCATCAGCAGCTGTACCTTCAGTAAGACATATACGAAGAAACAGTTTGTGAACAACCTGAATGCTACCGGTCAGGTGCTTACCATCGACCATTCTATCTTCTACGATTGCTACAGTGTACGTCAGTTGCCTCGTTTCGGAGGATTCAAGACTTTCCGCTTCAACTTCTGGTGGGGTATCACACAGATTGATAGTCAGGATATGCAGCAGACAGACAACTCCGGCACCCCGTTTGCCATGGACTACGATCCGCAGTTCAAGGGTGATGTGCTGCAGCCTCTTGACCTGACTAAGCCCAATGGTGGTGTCGATTTCACACCGGGTGAGTACCAGATCATAGCCAACCGAGGTGGTGATCCACGCTGGTTACCGTAACTGATTACTAATTTTAGAAGATTACAAGATGAAAAAATTAACGATTATAAGTATATTGCTTTGTTTGCTGGTGAGCTACACACCGTTGTATGCCCAGAACAAGCCCGAGCAGACCGTTACCGGTACCGTGGTGGATGAACAGGGAGAACCGATCATCGGTGCCACCATCGCCGCTGCCAATAATGCCAAGAACGGTACTATCTCAGATATGGAGGGAAAGTTCTCCATCAAGGTGCCTGCCGGCACGAAGATCAAAGTGAGCTTCATCGGTTATGTCACACAGACCGTCTCCGCCAACAATGCCTCCCGCATCGTCTTGAAAGAGGATGAGAACAGCCTCGATGATGTGGTGGTCGTTGGTTACGGTGCCCTGAAGCAGAAGAACGTGACGGGCTCTATTGAGGTGATCGACCCCGAGGAGATCAAGGACTTGGCAGTAAGTAGCCTTTCTGAGGCCCTCATCGGATTGTCACCGTCAGTGCATGTCACCATGCCGTCCACCGGTCGTCCGGGTGAGAATGCTACCATCACCATCCGTCAGGCCCGTGATGCTGTGGCCCTGGTGCCTACAGGCTCCGATGCCGGTGGTAAGGCTATCGGTGGTAACAACAGTCCGACACCGCTCTTCGTCATCGACGACTTTATCTATCAGGATTATGAGAAAGGTGAAGAGGAGGTCAACAACCTCGCTGTGGATGAGGTGGAGAGCATCACCGTGTGGAAGGATGCTGCCGCTGCCGTCTATGGTGCCTACGGTGCGTATGGTATCATCCTCGTGAAGACCAAGCGCGGTCGTATGGGTACTCCGCGGATCTCTTACCAGACGCAGCTCGGTGATACCGACGCTATCAAGCATGCGAAGATGCTGGGCGGTTATGACTATGGTC
>JAEEZP010000307.1 GCA_016291915.1 Prevotella sp.
GCAATCACCGAACTGATGGAAGGGGCCGAGAGTGCCGGTAATATCAACTGCGACTTTCTGCTGACACACATCTCCCGTTACCTGAAACACGGTCTGACACACATCAACCTGTATGATATCATGCCCGAGGATGACAGCCAAGTTGTGATGTATCCCTTCCGCGACTTCATACCCCGTTACACGTCCACCGCAACGATGCTCATCCAAGGGGTAAAGAAAAAAGAACCGGCCAGTAATACGGTTTGCTGGATGATTGCCGGATACCCGCTGACCACCGTTGCCATGCCACTGATGATACTATCTTCGGGTAGGTTGCCTGCCGTATTGAAACCTACAGACAATCACTGTTCATGGTTGTGCAACAAGAGTCTGGAACTGAAAGACCGTTTGTTCTGTGAGCACCTGAGCAACGGGAACGACTATATCAATCTGGCAGCACTTATCAACAGGAAAAACACTGGTATCCTGCAAAAGATCCAACCGGTAGAACAGGAAGTGTTGAGACGGGGACACATCGCCGTAGAACAGTTACGGAAAGACAGGAAAGCAGAGCAGGACATGGAGAAGTATTACGATTGGGTAGATGACTATCTGTTGAAGATATTCGGGACGTTTTGAATAATTAAATTTGATTAACAGTCTGAATGAAGCGTTGTTCAAGATAAATTTGTATTTTTGTAAAATAATGCGAACTGCTTAGGAATATGAAATACAATTTTGACAAGATCATCAACCGGTCGGGAACCAATACTGTCAAATACGGTTATTTGGAAGAGTTGTTCGGAAGAACCGACTTACTGCCATTATGGGTGGCAGATCTGGATTTCGAGACAGCTCCGTTTATCACGGCGGCTCTAAAGAAACGACTCGACCACTCGCTCTTCGGATATACCTGCACACCGGAAGAACTGTGGACCGCCATCATCGATTGGGTAGAAAGCCATCATCAGTGGAAGGTCGAGCGTGAATGGCTCTCTTTCATCCCCGGCATCGTAAAAGGTATTGGCATGGCTGTAAACGTCTTTGTCAAAGAAAACGAGAAAGTGATTATCCAGCCGCCGGTGTACCATCCCTTCCGTCTTACACCCGAAGGCAACAACAGAGAGGTCGTATTCAACCCACTGATACTGGATGAAGATACAGGGCGTTATTCGATGAATCTGGAGCAATTGGAAGAACAGGCAAAAGATCCGAGATGCAGGATGCTCATCCTCAGTGTTCCCCATAATCCCGGTGGTATTATCTGGGACAAAGAGACGCTGGCTCGTGTCGCAGAGATCTGTTACGACAACGATGTGCTGGTAATCAGTGATGAGATCCATTGCGACATGGCTCTTTTCGGAAACAAGCATATTCCTTTCGCTACTGTATCTGAGAAAGCTGCACAATGTAGCATAACTTTCGGTTCACCCTCCAAGACATTCAACATCGCGGGCATTGTGAGTTCTTATTCCGTCGTGCCTAATAAAACCATTCGGGAAAAGTTCTACAGCTGGATGACAGCCAACGAGTTAGACGCTCCCAACATCTTCTCCCCCATCGCTACCATCGCTGCCTTCAAGTACGGTGAGGAGTGGCGACAGCAGATGCTAAAGTATGTTGAAAACAACATTCTTTTCGTGGAGGAGTATCTCCAACAGCATATCAAGGGCATTAAGGTGATGCGCCCGCAGGCATCGTTCCTGGTGTGGCTCGACTGCCGCGGTCTGAACCTGGACCATGATGCGCTGAACGATCTGTTTGTCAACAAGGCACGTCTTGCGCTGAACGACGGTGAGATGTTCGGAAAGGAAGGTGCCGGATTCATGCGACTCAATGTCGGTACGCCCCGTGAGGTGATCCGTGAGGCTTTAGACCGGCTGGCGGAGGTTTTGGTTTAGAGTTTACGGCTTTGCCGTGAAAATTGCGATTAAATGAGTGCAGAGTCAAGCTTGCTTGAGCTATGCCGAATGAGAGCAATTTATGTAATATCGGCTGCACCTCAGCAATAAGCAAGCTTACTGCATTCGGTTTGCACGATAATTAAAGTTTAGAGTTTAAGGTTTAAAGTTTAAGGTCAAGGTAAGTTGAACAATGATGCATAAAACGTATAGTATTCTTTGTCTGATAATCATTTGTATGCTGATGGTCTCCTGCAAGGAAAAAGAAAAGCAGAAGGAGGCGATGGCTTATAAGACAATGACGGTAAGTATCAGTGACCAGACCTTAAAACAGGAATATACCGCTCGACTCACTGGTAAGCAGATCGTGGAGATCCGTCCACAAGTGTCGGGAAACATCACGAAGATCTGTATCAACGAAGGTGATCCGGTGAAACGCGGACAAGCACTGTTTATCATCGACCAGGTGCCTTACCGAGCAGCCTTGCAGGTGGCAACGGCCAATGTGAAGAGTGCTGAGGCAAAACTGGCCACGGCACAGATGAACTATCAGAGTGAGGTGGCTTTGAAGGAGAACAACGTAGTATCAGATTTCTCTGTGCAGACCACCCAGAATACCCTTCAGGAAGCGAAGGCGGCACTGGCATTGGCTAAAGCACAAGAGGTGAACGCTCGTAACAACCTGAGTTATACGGTGGTGAAGAGCCCTGTCAACGGTTCTGCCTCCATGATCCCCTGGCATGTGGGGTCGTTGGTGAGCAGTAGTATTTCAGAGCCGTTGGTGACCGTTGCCGACGATCATGAAATCTATGCTTATTTCAGCATCACAGAGAAGCAGGTCATCAGCCTCATGGAGCAATACGGTTCGATGGACGCTTTCGTGCGACAGACACCCGCCGTGCACCTACGACTGGCTACCGGTTCTGATTATAGCATACCGGGAAAGATCAATGCGGTGAGTGGGACGGTGGACGACCGTACAGGAGCTGTCACGCTGCGGGCCGTCTTCCCCAATCCCCAACGGCTGCTGCACAACGGCGGTACGGCCACGGTGGTGTTGCCGACAGCCCTGAAAGGATGTATCATCATTCCGCAAGAGGCTACCTATGAGTTGCAGAACCGGGTGTTTGTATATAAGGTGGTGGATGGAAAGACCAAGGCTACCCCCGTGGAAGTGTTTCGTCTGAACAACGGCAGGGAGTATGTGGTTGATAAAGGGCTCAACGTGGGTGATGTGATCATTGCTGAGGGTGCCGGACTGTTGCGCGAAGGTGTTGAAATTAAGAATCCTGCCAAATGAATGTCAGAACGTTCATAGACCGTCCGATCCTGTCGGGTGTCATCTCCGTGCTGATGGTGCTCCTGGGCCTTATTGGACTTTCACGACTGGCCTTGGAACAGTTCCCTGAGATTGCCCCGCCTACCGTACGTATCAACGCCAACTATACCGGTGCCAATGCCGAGACAGTGATGAAGACGGTCGTGATACCTTTGGAAGAGGCTATTAATGGCGTGGAGGGAATGATGTATATGTCATCGACAGCCTCTAACAATGGAAGTGCTTCCATCTCTGTCTTTTTCCGTCAGGGTACCGACGCCAACATGGCGATGGTGAACGTACAGAACCGTGCTGCCACCGTACAGGGACGATTGCCTGCCGATGTGGTGAAAGGTGGACTGACGGTAAGGAAACGCCAGACCAGTAACATCAAACAGCTGGCGCTCTACAGTCACGATGACTCTTTCGACCGTAACTTCCTGGCCAACTATACAAAGATCAATATAGAGCCGCGCCTAAGTCGTATTCCTGGTGTGGGTGAGGTGAATGTCTTTGGTGCCGACTATTCGATGCGTATCTGGCTCGACCCCACGAAGATGGCACAGTATAATCTCACTCCTGCGGATATCAACAAAGTGCTCGACGAACAGAATATCGAAGCGGCCACTGGTACGTTAGGTGCAGAATCGGAGAACACCTTCCGTTATGTGCTGAAATACAGGGGAAGATACGAGGAGGAGAAAGACTACGAGCAGATGGTCATCCGTTCATTGCCCAACGGGGATGTCTTGCGTATCGGTGACATCGCGACGGTAGAGCTTGGTTCACAAAGCTATACTTTTATCGGTGAGACCAACGGGCATCCGGGTGTCAATATCATGATCAATCAGATATCCGGATCGAATGCTAACGAGATTATCAAACAGATCGACAAGGAGGTGGAGGTGATCCGCAAGTCATTGCCTCCAGGCATCACCATCGATGATCTGGAGTCGAAGAAAGACTTCCTAGACGCTTCTATCCTGAGTGTGCTCGAGACACTGTTGGAGGCACTGATCCTCGTGATCTTAGTGGTATATGTCTTCCTGCAGAATTTCCGTTCTACGCTCATACCGGCCGCCGCCATCGTTGTATCCCTCATCGGTACGCTGGCGGTGATCTATGCCATCGGTTTCTCACTGAACATGCTCACGCTCTTTGCCTTAGTGCTCGTCATCGGTACGGTGGTGGATGATGCCATCGTGGTGGTGGAAGCTGTGCAAGCGCAGTTTGATGAGGATTACAACTCGTCATCACCTCATAAGCGCACAGCCTATGAGGCAACCGTCGATGCCATGCATGGCATCACATCGGCACTGATCACGACCACCCTGGTATTCATGGCGGTATTCGTGCCGGTATCATTCATCGGTGGAGTCACCGGAACATTCTATACACAGTTCGGACTGACCATGGCAATCGCTGTGGCTATCTCACTTTTCAATGCCCTTACCCTCTCACCGGCTCTCTGTGCATTGATCATGACACCCCATGCAGATACGAACAATGGTGAGAAAGCCAGTTTCTCCACCCGTTTCCATATTGCTTTCGACAGTGCCTTCCAAAGGATGGTAAAGAAATACAAAGGGGTGGCAGCATGGCTGTTCCCTCGTAAGTGGTTAGCCGGTATCCTCATCGTCATTTCCGTAGTAGCCCTGGCACTGCTGATGAAAACCACCAAGACAGGACTGGTCCCTAATGAAGATATGGGAACCGTGTTTATTAACGTGCAGGCAGCACCGGGCACAAACCTCGACCAGACTTATCACATCCTACAAGAAATAGAGAGTCGTATCAAGGATATGCCTCAGTTGCGTATGTACTCACTGATAGCCGGTAACGGTGTGGGCTTCGATCAGTCTTCTTCGAATGGTAACTTCACGCTAAAACTGAAAAAATGGGGCGAGCGCAAGGCGAAGAAGGATCATGTACAAGCCGTGATGGAAGAGATCTATCGTCGTACTGCCGACATTTCCAATGCTAAGATTCAGGTGAACACCCAGGCGATGATTCCCGGATTTGGACGCACCAACGGCTTCGAGTTGTACATCCAAGACCGTAAGGGCGGCACGATAGAAGATCTGCTCACTTATACGAACCAACTGATCGGTGAACTGAACGAACGGAAAGAGATCTCACGGGCATTTACGAGCTTCTCGATGAAATATCCACAGTATCGCATAGAGGTGGATGCCGCACTCTGCAAACGCCGCGGGGTGTCACCTTCCGACGTGCTCAGCACGCTGAGCGGATATGTAGGAGGTAACTATGCCTCCAACTTCGTGCGGTTCACAAAACTGTACCGTGTGATGGTGCAGGCAGCACCCGAATATCGTCTTGACACAGAGTCACTGAACAATATCTTTGTGAAGAACGACAAGGGGGAGATGTCACCTATCGGACAGTATCTCACCCTGACACGTATCTATGGTTCGGAGACACTCTCACGTTTCAACCTCTTCCCAAGCATCAGCGTTAGTGGTGTGCCGGCAGACGGATATAGCACCGGACAAGCCATCAAAGCCATCAAAGAGACCGCAGCAGAAGTGCTTCCCGAAGGCTATGGATATGAGTTCGGTGGTATGACACGTGAGGAGGACTCAGCCGCCAACACCACCACACTGGTGTTTATTATCTGTATCGTCTTTATCTACCTCATCCTCTGCGCACTCTATGAGAGTCTTTTCATTCCCATGGCTGTTATCCTGAGTGTACCCTTCGGACTGGCAGGTTCTTTTATCTTTGCCCGTCTCTGGGGTTTGGAGAATAATATCTATATGCAGACAGGACTGATCATGCTCATCGGATTATTGGCCAAGACGGCTATCCTGTTGACGGAATATGCTTCTGAGCGCCGACGACAAGGAATGTCAATCGTGGATGCCGCACTCTCCGCTGCCGGTGTTCGACTGCGCCCGATTCTGATGACATCCATGACCATGATCTTCGGACTGTTGCCGTTAGCCCTTGCCTCGGGTGTGGGTGCCAACGGTAACCGTTCGTTGGGTGTAGGCACCATCGGCGGTATGTTCGTCGGAACACTTGCCCTACTCTTCATGGTACCCGTCCTGTTCATCATCTTCCAAACCATCGAGGAAAAAGTGTTCAAGCACAAGAAACATTAAACAATAAACAATTAACAATAAACAATTAACATTGTCGGTGCAGGGGTCTCGGACCTTATAATTATTCGGAATAATTTGTGTAATTTGCAGAAATTGTGTAATTTTGCAAATTATTTAAAATTCGAAAAACAAGGTATTATTTGCAATAGAGATGAAAAAAAATAAACTGTCTAAGGTTTCCCTCTTAGTTGTTACATTATGTTCATTGCTGATGACATCCTGTATCAAAGACGAACCATTGAACATGGAGTGCGACATTCTCAGCGCCTGGGTGGAAGGTGATGAGTATGCACCAAATTTCTATCAAACCGCACAAATGCGAATAGAGAATATCGCTTCCAACGAGAAAGAGATTGTTTTCTCCGTGCGCTCACTGATATCCTTATCCAAGCAGATTCCCGTGAATTTCACCTTGACACCGGGAGCTACTATCTCACCGGCTAATGGTTCGGTACAGGATTTCACCAACGGTCCTGTCACCTACACCGTTACTTCAGAAGATGGAGCCTGGAAACGTGAATATAAAGTGGTTTTCCACGAAGCCAGTCTGCCCAGCGATAAGTTCAGTTTCGAGAATGTAGAAATTGTTGAGTCCAGTTCCAGTAGTTATCACGGCTTCTACGAGATCGATCAGAACGGCACACGCCATAACATCTGGGCTACAGGAAATCCGGGAGCAGCCATCATCGCTGCCTATAAGGCGCAACCGGAAACCTTCCCAACTTACTCTGATGAAAATGGTTACAAGGGAAAATGTGTGTGCATGAACACACAGTCAACCGGTCAGTTGGGAGAGATGATGAAGAAGCCCATCGCTGCAGGAAATCTCTTCCTCGGTAAGTTTAATGTGAACAGCGTAGTTCTTCAACCGTTGAAAGCCACCGAGTTCGGTATCCCGATGGACAGGGAACCCGTGAGAGTTACCGGATACTACAAATATCAGCCGGGCCCAGAGTTTACCAATGTTAAGAAACAGATAGTGCCTGGACGTGTTGACGAAGCAAGTATCTACGCCGTATTTTTCCGTAATACCGACGAGAACGGCAAGAGTGTTGTGCTCTATGGCGACGATGTGATGACTAGTCCGCTGATTCTCAAAATCGCTCAGGTAGAATCGTTACCGGCAACTAACGAATGGACACGCTTTGAGATGTTCTTCAAAGGTAGTGATGCAGATGAGGAAATACTGGCATCCCAAGGATACAGTCTCACTCTTGTATTCTCATCCAGCAAGAACGGTGACAATTTTGAGGGATCTGTTGGCAGCACGCTCTATGTTGATGAGGTTGAGGTATTATTTGACAATGGTGAAGAGTAGGAGGACATTTGTATGAGAAATAAATTAACTATTATCATATTCACACTTTGCATCCTGTTGCCTGGAAAGATGGCAGCAACATGCCCAATAGACAGTATTCAGTTGAAAGCCCGTGCAGGATATAGCATCGGCGGTACGGCCCCTCTCGGATTGCCGGCAACGATCCGCAGTCTTGACGCTTATCGTCTTACACCCTCTTTTATGGTGGGTATTGACGTACAACTGCCCTTCCAGAAAAACTGGGGGTTGCTGACCGGTCTTCATTTTGAGAACAAAGGCATGGATGCTGATATAACTACCAAGGGATATCACATGGAAATGGTGAAAGGCGACAGTCGCTTAGATGGTCTGTTCACCGGTCATATCAAACAGGAGGTA